>CBDTUV010000361.1:0-2671 GCA_965363575.1 uncultured Pseudorhodobacter sp.
CGGCACCTCGCGCCAACCCGTGCGTGAGGCGTTTTTGCGCCTGGCCGCCGAAGGCTTGCTGGATATCCGCCCGCAACGCGGCACTTTCGTGTCAAAAATAACGGTGGCCGAGGTGCTCGACGCCCGTTTCGTACGCGAAGCGGTAGAGGCAGATCTGATCCGCCTTGCCTGCCAGCACACCAACGCCGCTGCCATCGCCGGTCTGCGTGACCTGCTCACCGCCCAAGCCGCCGCTCCCGACGCTGCCAGCTTTATGGCGCTGGACGAATCCTTTCACCGCGCCATCGCCCAAATCGCAGGCAAAGCCCGCGCGTGGGATCACCTGCAACGGCTTAAATCGCAAATGGATCGGGTGCGGTTTTTGCAGCTTCAGGATTTCCCCATCCCTACCCTCATCGCGCAACACAGCGCCATGGTCGATGCGATTGAAACCCAAGACCAGACCAAAGCCGAGACAACCTTGCGCGCGCATCTGCGCCTGATAGAGGCCGATTTGCCCGGCATCCAAGCCGCCCACCCCGATTATTTTACAGCCCTAAAGGGCTAACACCCCGCGCTCGCCCGCGCCAAAGCGGCGCAGCACCGCCGGGTACAAAAGGTGCTCCTGCACCAACACCCGCGCGGCCAAATCCTCGGGCGTGTCCCCCGGCAACACCGGCACCACAGCACGGCCCAACACCGGCCCGTCGTCCAGCACCGCCGTCACCTCATGCACCGAACAGCCCGCTTGCGCATCGCCCGCCGCAATCGCGCGGGCATGGGTGTGCAAACCCGGATATTTCGGCAAAAGACTGGGGTGAATGTTCAGCATCCGCCCTTCAAACCGCGCCACAAACGCAGGCGTCAGCACGCGCATAAACCCGGCAAGGCACAGGATATCCGGTTTTGCCGCCAAAATCGGCTCCAACAACGCCGCCTCAAACGCCGCGCGGTCGCGGCCAAAGGGTCGATGGTCCACCGCCGCCGTGGCAATCCCCATCTCGGCAGCGCGCGTCAAGCCCGCCGCCTCCGGGTCATTTGACGCCACCAGCACCGGGCGGCAAGGGTGATCCCCCACCATATCGCGGCACAAGGCCACCATGTTCGAACCACCCCCTGAGATCAGGATGGCAATCCGTTTCACAGCAAACGACCCTTGTAAATCACACCTTCCCCCGGCACCACATGGCCCATCGCAACCACGGTTTCGCCATGGCTGCGCAGCAACGCCGTCACCGCCTCAGCCCGGTCCGCCTTGACCACCAGCATCATCCCGATCCCGCAGTTAAAGGTTTTCAAAAGCTCCGGCTCACTCATCCCCGCCGTTTCGGCCAACCAACGGAACACTGGCGGCAAGGTCCAAGCCCCCAGATCAATCTCGCAGGCCAGCCCCTCGGGCAGCACGCGCGGCGGGTTTTCGGTCAAACCACCGCCCGTAATATGGGCCAGCGCATGCACACCGCCCGCCCGCACCGCCGCCAAGGCTTGCTTTACATATAGCCGGGTCGGCGCCAACAACGCCTCGCCCAAATTGCCGGCACTAAACGGGCAATCGGCATCCCACGCCAGCCCCGACAACTCCACCACCTTACGCACAAAGGAATAGCCGTTCGAATGCACCCCGTTTGACGCAAGCCCCAACAAAACATCGCCCGGCCCAACCCCTTCGGGCAGCGCCGTCCCTCGCTCCATTGCGCCCACGGCAAACCCTGCAAGGTCAAAATCGCCCTTGTGATACATCCCCGGCATTTCCGCCGTCTCGCCGCCAATCAGCGCACAACCCGATGCTTCACAGCCCGCCGCAATGCCTTCGATAATCCGGGTGGCTTGATCCAACTCCAACTTACCGGTTGCGAAATAGTCAAGGAAAAACAACGGCTCGGCCCCTTGGCACACAAGGTCGTTGACACACATCGCCACCAGATCCACGCCAATCGTATCGACATTGCCGGTATCAATCGCGATCCGCAGCTTGGTGCCAACCCCGTCCGTGGCCGCCACCAAAATCGGGTCGGTATAGCCCGCCGCCTTCAGGTCAAACAACGCGCCAAACCCACCCAGCCCCGACATCGTGCCAGACCGCGCCGTACGCTTGGCCGCCGGTTTAATCCGCTCTACCAGCGCATTGCCCGCGTCAATATCCACACCCGCATCGGCATAGGTCAGCCCGTTTTTGCCCGTCATATCCGCCCCCGGCGTTTAGGGGGCGCAGATCGCCCCAAGATTCCCGCCCCAGTTAAACGATCCCCGCGCCCGGCACAACAAAACCCGACAGTGGTGTGCAAATACCTGCGCAATCACCCCAAAACACAAACTGCCCGCAGCGTTGCGGGCAGTTATAGTATATTCAGACGCAAGCAAAAAACCGTTTTAATAAAAGGGCTTGCCCGATTTTTGAGGGTCACAAGAAGTTTGCGCCCCTCATATCAAACCCAAATCGTTTTAGTCCCCGATACCGCGCGGCTTAATCGTCGTCGCTGTCGTCTACAGCATCGCCTTTCTGGGCGTCTTTGCCGCCACCACCGCCACCTTGACCACCACCGCGGCGCAGCTTCAGAATCAGGATTTCTGTATTGCCTTCCTCACGTTGGCGGTTGACCTTCATCTTGCCCAAGGGCGGCAGGTTCAGCTCTTCGCCCGCCGACAGCGCGTCACCCAGAACACCCAAAGCCGCCTCAATAATCAGCTTTAC
>CBDTUV010000362.1:0-2670 GCA_965363575.1 uncultured Pseudorhodobacter sp.
CAATTCCAGCACCCGCCCGCAGTTTCGCAGGCTGCTTTAGGCCCCCGGCTTAAGCAGCGGGGCTAAACAACAGCCACGATCAGCACGATCGACACGATCAGCAAGGCCATCCCCGCCACCTCACGCGCTTTGGGTTTTTCGCCAAACACCAACATGGACACCAGGATGGAAAAGATCAGCTCCACCTGCCCGACCGACCGCACATAGGCGGCGTTTTGCAGCGCAAATGCCGTGAACCAGCCCAGTGATCCCAGCACCCCCGTCACCCCCACTGGCAAGGTCGCACGCCACGCACCAAGCACGCGTGTCACCTCGCCCACCTCGCGCCAGCGCAACCACAGCGCCATGGCAACCGACTGAAACGCCGTCACGCAGGCCAGCGCCAGCATGGCCCGAAACAGCGGGTCATCGTTGGCAATTTCCAGCGTGGCCCCCCGATAGCCAATCGCCGACACCCCAAAAAACGCGCCTGCGAGTAGACCCAGCACCGTGGCGCGGTTAAGGATTTTGCCCGCGATCCACCCATCCGGCGGGCGCGACAACAACAAAACCCCGGCCAGCCCGATCAAAATCGCGACCACCCCAAGCCCAGACACCGCTTCGGCCAAAAACACCGCAGAAAACAGCGCGACCTGCACGGTTTCGGTTTTGGTGAATGCTATGCCCACGGCAAAGCTGCGTTCTGAAAACAGCGCGACAGTGCAGAATGTCGCAATGATCTGCCCCACCCCTCCTGCTATCGCAAACGCCCAAAAGGTAAGGCCAAGCGGCGGAATGCTATACCCGTGCAGCGCCACCAAAACCGCCACCCCGAAACAGGCCAGCGGCACGGCGAACAAAAACCGCGAAAACGTGGCCCCACCCGTTGATAGCCCAATCCCCTTCAGCCGCTTTTGCAGCATAAAGCGGATGGTCTGCACAGCGGCAGCCGCAACGGTGGCGATGACCCAAAGTTCCATGCCACCTCATCGCACGCAGATTACCGACTGTCGAGCCCGTCTGCTGTGGGGTAAAGCGGATGCGGCACCGGGTCTTTGGCCCGCAAAACATACTTGCGAAACACATGCGCATAGCTTGCATAAAAATACCCGCCGTTGCGCGCCAGGAACCCCGCACGATTTGCGGCATAGGTTTGGGGCAAGCGGTACCACGGCACACCGGGGTGGCAATGATGCACAGAATGAAAATTATTGTTCAAAAACAACAAGGCCAAAGGGCCGCGATCTTCAACAATCACGGTGCGCGCAAAGGGGTCCTGATGCGCGCGATGTTCCAAAAACGTGCGGATTTTCAGCAGGCCATGGCCCAACCACGCCGCCAGCACATAGGCCCAAAACGGCATTGCCGCCCACCACAGCCACGCCGCCACCGGAACCAACCCCAGCGCATGCAAAGCCCAATCGCGCCGCACACCGGGGGCGTTCTGACCAAACAACCGCGCTTCACCCCGCAGCCACATCGCATTGCCAATCAACGGCCCCAGCACAATCCGCCCCAGCAGCGTGTTATTGGCCCGAAACAGCGTTTGCATAAACCTTGGCAAGCGCGCCCAGACGGCCGGGTCAAAGAAATTGCTTTCGGGGTCATCATAGGGGTCGGTCAAAATCGGGTCGTGGTGATGCGCCAAATGGGTATCGCGAAACCGCCCATACGGCACTGTCAGCGACACTGCAGGGGACACCAACGCCTCATTCAGCCATCGTTTGCGAAAGGGATGGCCGTGCAGCGCCTCGTGTTGCAGCGATGAAAACTGCGTAATCGCAATGCCTGTCACGATAATTCCGACCACCGGCGACCACGCATAAACCGCACTGGTCGCCAGCAGCCAGACCGCATAGGTCGCCACCAGCAGCCCTAAAGTAGGCCATTCAACCCGCGCAATCCGCGTCATTCACCTTATCCCAAATCCCAATACGATCTTGCAAAACACATGTCGCAAAAAATGGAAAAAGCCAACTGTCCTTTTGCGCGCACCCTAGCGCAGGCGCGCCAGATCATACCCGTTCCACTCCAGCACCTCACGCGCCGCGCGCATCCGGTCACCGGGCAAATCGCCACCCTTGTCCAAGATAAACCCAAACCGCCCCGAGGGCGTGCCGATCACCAGCGTGCGGTAACCAACATCGGCCCAAAGCACCCACCACACTTCACCTTTCGGCGGGGCAAAGCGGCCCGGCCCTGCCACGGCCAGCGGTCCCGAAAACCCAGTCTTTTGCCCGCCAAGGCACAGGTTTGCCGCCAGCGTCAGCCCGGCGGTCCCGCGCGCAATCTCGGCGCCGCCCGGTGTGCAGGCGGGCGCACCGGGCGGCGCAAATTCCGCAACCTGCACCCAGCGCCCCACCAGTTTGTCATTGTCCAGCACCGCGTTGGAATAGATCTGCTTGCCCGGATTGCGGTATCCCGCCACGGACGCAGGTGTGGCGGCACATCCGGCCAGCAAAACCAGGGCGATCAGTCGATGCACAGCTCTACCCTCCGCCCATCATTTTGCAAAATTGCGTGACAACCCCAAAGCGGTTTCACCGGGGCGCATGTGTTTGATCGCGCAAGGCAAACCCCGTCACAATCGCTTTCCCGGCGGCACTGCTTGCCCCCATCGCGCGTCGGCAATTGGCAGGTCATGGCGCCCGATCGGCCAAAAGCCACAAAGCTGCCACCGCGCTTTTCGCA
>CBDTUV010000363.1:0-2662 GCA_965363575.1 uncultured Pseudorhodobacter sp.
AGCAGAAGCTTGCGGATATGCTGGTCGAGCACACCTTTGCTGATACGGTATTTTTTACCAATTCGGGCACTGAGGCTGCGGAATTGGCGATCAAGATGGCGCGGAAATATTGGCATGAAAAGGGAGAGCCTGATCGTATCGAGATTTTGACCTTTGACGGCGCTTTTCATGGTCGGTCGACCGGGGCGATTGCCGCTGCTGGGTCTGAAAAGATGACAAAAGGCTATGGTCCCTTGATGCCGGGCTTCAAGACCTTGCCTTTTGGTGACCACGATGCGCTGCGCAAGGCGCTGACCAACAAGGTCGCCGCCGTCATGGTTGAACCTATTCAAGGCGAGGGCGGCATTCGTGTTTTGCCCGATGCGTGCCTGAAAGGGTTGCGCGATTTGTGCGATGAAACCGGCGCACTGATGATCTTGGATGAGGTGCAGTGCGGTGTTGGCCGGTCGGGCAAGCTGTTTGCGCATGAATGGTCGGGGATAACGCCGGATATCATGATGGTCGCCAAGGGGATTGGCGGTGGCTTTCCGTTAGGGGCTGTTCTTGCGACTGAAAACGCGGCGGCTGGTATGGTTGCAGGCAGCCATGGGTCCACCTATGGCGGCAATCCGTTGGGCTGTGCTGTCGGGGCCAAAGTTCTGGAAATCGTGGCCGACCCTGCGTTTCTCGCCGAGGTGAACCGCAAATCCTCGTTGTTTCGCCAAGGTCTTGAAGGCCTAGTCGCAAGCCACCCAGATGTGTTCGAGGCTGTGCGTGGCGCAGGTTTGATTCTTGGTTTGAAGTGCAAGGTTGTGAACACGGATGTGGTCAAGGCAAACTATGCCCAACATCTGCTGACAGTACCTGCCGCGGATAATGTGATCCGACTGTTGCCAGCGCTGAACATAGCGGATGAGGATATTACCGAAGCCGTGTCGCGCCTGGATAGGGCCGCCACTGCGGTGGAAACGGCAACCGCCTGATACTCATTTCCCAATAACTATTCCAGGGTGTCCGGGCGGCAGGCCCCTCGGTGCGATCCCAGAAAGCCAGAATGATGAAACATTTCCTTGATATCCACACCACCGATGCGGCCGAACTGCGGGGCATGATTGACCTTGCACATACGATGAAAACGGCGCGCAAAGGGCGCCCAAAGGGTACGCCTGATGATGACCAGCCGCTTGCGGGCCACATCGTTGCGTTGATTTTTGAAAAGCCTTCTACCCGGACCCGCGTGTCTTTTGATGTTGGGGTGCGGCAATTGGGTGGACAGACGATGGTTCTGTCGGGCAAGGAAATGCAGTTAGGCCACGGCGAAACCATTGCCGATACAGCGCGGGTTCTAAGCCGCTATGTCGATCTGATCATGATCCGCACCTTTGAAGAGGCAACGCTGCAGGAAATGGCAGAACATGCCACGGTTCCCGTGATCAACGGGCTGACGAACCGCACCCATCCCTGCCAAATCATGGCCGATGTGATGACCTATGAAGAATTTCGCGGCCCGATCGCTGGGAAAAAGGTTGTCTGGTGCGGGGACGGCAATAATGTCGCTGCCAGCTTTTTGCATGCGGCGGGGCAGTTTGGATTTGATTTCACCTTTACCGGACCCGAAACATTGGACCCCGAGGCGGCCTGGCTTGATTTTGCCAGGACAAAGGGTGTGAAGGTTGAGGTAGAGCGTGACCCGGCCAAGGCGGTCGCGGATGCAGATTTGGTGGTGACCGACACTTGGGTTTCCATGCATGATCCGGAATCAGCCAAAGAACGGCGGCACAACCAATTGCGGGGCTATCAGGTGAATGAGCGGCTTATGGCGATGGCCAAGCCTGACGCTTTGTTCATGCATTGCTTGCCTGCGCACCGCAATGATGAAGCGACAAGTGCTGTTATGGACGGCCCGCATTCCGTTATTTTTGATGAGGCCGAGAACCGTTTGCATGCGCAAAAAGCCGTTATGCGTTGGTGCCTTGACGTCTGAAAACGCCGCAAAAGCGCTTTTTTTGGTGATTGATTGCCAGACTGAATTTGCCCGCCGGACCGCGGCGGGTATTCCACTGTCACAGCCAAACGCAGAGGATGCGATATGCAAGCATCGTCGCGTGGCTTTGTGCTAAGGTCTTGCCGGATTTGTATGTGCGCTATGATGACCTTAACCCAAAGCCGGGGTTTTGGTTGGGAACGTCGAAGGGGCGTGCTTTGGGCGGTACCTGCAGAGCGTGAGCCTGTTTTTCAAAGCGCGGATCGTCGACCTTTATCGGTACTGGCTTGAAGCGCATTCGCGCGATGTCGGGGCGGCCAGTTTGGTGATGATGATACCGCGGAGTTCGCAATGATTAGATCGGCGGCGGCGTTGGAGGGTGAAGTATCCGAGCGCTGATCCCACACGCTTTTTGCATAGAACAGGCCAAAAACAGACGCAAAGCTTTTGCAATCAAGGCGAAACTGCGACTGTGATTGTTTCCATTTTCAATCAAATACCCAAGTTCATCCGCGAATAAGCCACAGATAGACTGCATTCCAATTGGCAAGACACAACGAATGTGAGGCCAGAATGGCTGCAATCAACACGGGTTTAGGCGGACCGCAAGGTGTGGGCGAGGGTAGTTTTCGGGCCTCGCCTTTTACGGCTGGCAACTATGATGATGGCTCCATTCGTGTGAACATCACCTCGGTTTTT
>CBDTUV010000364.1:0-2584 GCA_965363575.1 uncultured Pseudorhodobacter sp.
CTTGTGGTATCTCGCGCGGCTTGATTTCGCTTCGGGTGGGGTGATCGGGGCCACGCTGCCGGGCGTGCCTGCGGTGCTGATCGGTCGGTCTGATGCGTTGGGCTGGGGGCTGACCTCGTCTTACCTTGATGACCAAGACGTGGTGATGGAACGCATCAACCCCGACAATAACGAACAATATGACAGCGGTGCAGGCTGGAAAGATTTTGTCACGCGCCGGTCCATTATCACCGTCAAGGATCAAGGGCCGATCACCATAACCTTGCGCTGGTCTGATGCAGGGCCGGTGCTGCCGGGCAGCCATTACAATCTGGCCACCGTCACACCACCGGGTCATGTGGCCGCTTTGGAATGGACCGCCCTGTCGCCCAATGACACCTCAATGACCGCCGCGATCCGCATCATGAAATCCCGCTCGGTGCCAGACGCGATAGAGGCGGGCCGCCTGTTCATCGCGCCCTCACAAAACCTGATGCTCGCCGATAAGGAGGGCATTGCCTTGCAACTGATCGGGGCGGTGCCCAACCGCAACCCAGACCATGACACCATGGGCCGGATGCCCTCCACTGGCGACAAACCGCAAAACCGCTGGTCTGGCACGCAACCGTATGAGAAAAACCTGCAAGTGCTTAACCCCACCTCGGGCCTGTTGGGCAATACCAACAACAAAACCACCGATGCGGCCTTTCCCGACAATATCAGCTTTCACTGGGGCGATACGCACCGCATCCAGCGCTGGCTGTCCTTGATGAAAACCCGCGAGGTCCACACCCGCGAAAGCTTTATTGAGGCGCAATTGGATACCGTATCGCCCGTTGCCCGCTCGGTTTTGCCGCTGATCGGGGGCGAATTGTGGTTTAACGGCGCCGCCTCACCGCTAGGCACGCCCGAAAGGCTGCGCGAACAGGCGTTGGAGCTGCTGGCCGAATGGAACGGTGAGATGAATGAGCATTTGCCAGAGCCGCTGATCTATGCGGAATGGCTGCGCGTGTTGCAAGACCGCCTGATCAAGGATGAGCTGGGGCCGTTGGCCGCCAGCTTTACCCATGTGGACCCGGTGTTTATTGAGCGGGTGTTTCGCGATACCGAAGGTGCTTCAAAATGGTGTGACGTGATCCAATCGGCGGCGATTGAAACCTGCACCGATATCGCCCGCGTGGCACTGGATGAGGCGCTGTTGCACCTGTCCGAACGCTATGGCCGCAGCATAGAGACATGGCGCTGGGGCGATGCGCATCAGGCCACGCATGACCACCCGGTTTTGGGCAAAATGCCGTTGCTGCGCTATTTCGTAAACCTGCGCCAATCCACCTCGGGCGGCGATTCCACCCTGATGCGCGGTCGCACCTCGGGCGAAGAACCCGATCCGTTTTTGAACGTGCATGGCGCAGGCTACCGCGGCGTCTATGATTTCGCTGATCCGGACAGTTCGGTGTTCATCCTGTCAACCGGGCAATCGGGCCACCCATTGTCGCGCCATTATGATGACCTTGGGGTGCTCTGGCGGCGCGGCGAATATATCCCGATGTCGCTGGACCCAGACTTGGCGCGCGCGGCGGCGGTTGGCGTGACACGGTTGTTGCCGAAATAGGCCAAAGGATACGGGAACACGGGATGGGTTTTTTCGTGGCCCCGATGCCCGGGTGTTGGGGGCTGAGTATGCCCTTGTTACCTGCGGACAGACGCGCTGTCCGCATTAAAATTTGGTTAATAAAAAACTGAAAATATTTGTTTATCAAAGGCTTACAAAAAGATCCGCGCGCGATTCATGGGCGCTGTTTTCAGAGCGCCTGAAAGGCTTTTTCTTGCCGTTCCGTCCAGCTAACCTTCAAATTCCAGCCTGTATCGGACAGGGATTCCTCCACGATCACCCCTTCAGCATAAAGCCACGCATGGGCGCGCCCTTTGCTGAAATCGAGGCTAAGCTCCGCCTCGGTTTTGACCTCTTCAAAGGCGCTCGATATGGCCTCAAGCAGCCTATCAATCCCATGCCCGGTCAAGGCCGACAAAGCAAAAACCCGCGCCGATTTTTCGGCTTGGGCTTCCAAAGTTGCTCGCGCGGTTTCATCGACCAGATCCAGCTTGTTCCAGATTTCAAACTGCGGCGTGTCTGATTTGACCCCGAGTGAGCCCATAATATCGGCCACATCTGCCGCCTGTTCGGCCGATTCCGGATGGCTGATATCGCGGACATGGAGGATCAGATCGGCCTCCAGCACCTCTTCCAACGTGGCCCGAAACGCCGCGACAAGCTGGGTCGGCAGGTCGGATATAAAGCCCACCGTGTCGGATAAAATCACGCGGCGCCCATCCGGCAGGTCCATGTTTCGCATGGTTGGATCGAGGGTGGCGAACAGCATGTCCTTGGCCAAAACCTCGGCCCCGGTGATCTTGTTAAACAAGGTCGATTTGCCGGCGTTGGTATAGCCAACCAAAGCCACCACAGGAAACGGCACTTTTCGCCGCGCGGCGCGGTGCAATTCGCGGGTTTTCACAACCCGGTCCAGCTGCCGTTTGATCCGCACAACCTGATCATCAATCGCGCGGCGATCCGATTCAATCTGGGTTTCCCCCGGCCCGCCAA
>CBDTUV010000365.1:0-2556 GCA_965363575.1 uncultured Pseudorhodobacter sp.
GCCAGACAGCGCAACCGTTGCACCCGCGCGGTGCAAGGCACGCGCAATATCGCCCCCAATCCCACCAGACGCCCCGGTCACCAGCGCATTTTTCCCTGTCAGATCAAACATCTATCGCCCCTTTATTCACCAACCTTGGATTTCATCTTGGAAAAAGTACCTGCGGGGGGAAAGTCCCTTTGCCCCGCAAAGGGGCTTGGGGGGGCGGCGAAGCCCCCCTGCCGCCCACCCCGCAAACACCATCACCCCTTCAACGCAACCATATCCTCCGGCACGCCCATATTGCGCTGCTCGGTCTCTTTCTCAATCCGTTTGATCATCCCGGACAACGCCTTGCCCGCCCCGATCTCCCAGAACTCGGTCACACCGGCCTGCGCCAACCACTGAACCGACGCGCGCCACCGCACCTCGCCCGTGACCTGTGCCACCAACAAGGCCCGCACCTCATCGGCATCCGTCACGGCTTCGGCCCGCACATTCACCACCACAGGCACGGCAGGCGCACGCACCTCCACCCCCGCCAGCGCATCGCGCATTACCACCGCCGCAGGCTCCATCAACGCACAATGAAAGGGCGCCGACACTGGCAACATCAACGCCCGCTTGGCGCCGCGTGCCTTCGCAATCTCACAGGCCCGCTCAACGGCGGCCTTATGCCCCGAAATCACCACCTGTGCCGGGTCATTATCATTGGCCACCTGACACACGTCCCCGCCTGCAGAATCGCCTGCCGCCTCGGCGGCCACAGCCACCACGGTCGCATAATCCAAACCCAACACGGCGGCCATCGCCCCCACGCCCACAGGCACCGCCGCTTGCATCGCAGCCCCCCGCGTGCGCAACAACCGCGCCGTATCGGCCAGCCCAATCGACCCCACAGCACAAAGTGCGGAATATTCGCCCAAACTATGCCCCGCCACAAAGGCCACATGCGCCATCCCCAACCCCTCGGCCTCCAACGCCGCAAGGGCTGCCATAGAGGTCGCCATAATCGCAGGTTGCGCGTTTTGCGTCAGGGTCAAATCCTCAATCGCCCCGTCCCAGATCAAGGCCGACAGCTTTTCGCCCAAGGCCTCATCCACCGCCTCAAACACCGCGCGCGATGCCGGATAAGCCTCGGCCAAGGCGCGGCCCATTCCAATGGCCTGCGACCCCTGCCCTGGGAAAACGAATGCTCTGCTCATAGTTCCTCCGAAAAAACGCTTTTAATGGGAATAGCGCAGCGCCACCCACTTCGCAATCTTTCGCAACACGCCCCCAATACATCGCCCAAAAACACCGCCCAAAAACCCAACCTAAAAGCACTGGCGCACAGCCCATGTGCATCCGCAGCCCTTTCTGCGCACCGCCTCACAGGCTAGTGTTCCAGCACCCCAGTATCAAACGGACCCCGATATGCCCCTCCAGAACACCCAACAAAGCTATGGCACCGTCACCCGCAGCTTGCATTGGCTGACAGCCCTCTTGATCCTTACCGCGATCCCACTGGGCGTCATTGCCAATGACATGGCCTATGATACCTCGGCGGCCCTTGCGCAAAAGGCGCAGCTGTTTTCAATCCACAAAACCATCGGCGTCGCGGCGGGCCTGTTGGCAACCTTGCGCATTCTCTGGGCCTTTACCCAAACCCACCCGGCCCCCATGCACCCGGAAAGGCGGTTGGAAACCAGCCTCGCCGCAGGGATCCACTGGCTGCTTTACATCTCGATGCTCGCCGTCCCCTTGTCGGGCTGGGTCCACCACGCCGCCACCGCAGGCTTTGCACCAATCCTTTGGCCGTTTGGCCAAGACCTGCCTTTGGTGCCAAAATCCGAAACCATCGCCGCACTGGCCGCCAGCCTGCATGGGGTGTTCACCAAACTGCTCGTGGCCTCGATCCTGCTCCATATCGCCGGGGCGCTGAAACACCACCTGATCGACAAAGACGCCACTTTGCGCCGCATGCTGTCAGGCACCCCCGCCCCAGCCAACCCCGCCCCAGCCAACTCCGGCGCCACCAAATCCCACGCCCGCCCGCTTGTCGCGGCCCTTGTGGTCTACGCGCTTGGCGCTGGTGTGGCCGTCAGCTTGGCGCAACCCGACCCCTTGCCCGCACAAACCGCCGAGGCGACACAAACCACCCCCACAACCGGCAACTGGCAGGTCCAAACCGGCACGCTCGCCCTGACCGTCCGCCAACTCGGATCAGACGTCACTGGCCAGTTCGCCACATGGCAAGCCGAAATCAGCTTTGATGAAACCGCCCCCGATGATACCAAAGGCACCGTTACCGTGACCATCGACACCACCAGCCTCACCCTCGGCTCTGTCTCAGACCAAGCCAAAGGCCCCGATTTCCTGAACACCGCCGCCCATAGCACCGCAACTTTTGCGGCAAATATCACAGGCCCAATAACGGGCCCAATAACGGGCCCAATAACGGGCCCAGCCCCCGATTACACCGCCACAGGCACGCTGTCGCTGGCAGGCGTTGAAATGCCCCTAACCCTGCCCTTTGCCCTGCAAATCGACGGTGACACGGCCAGCATGCAAGGCAAAACCACCCTCGACCGCCGC
>CBDTUV010000366.1:0-2542 GCA_965363575.1 uncultured Pseudorhodobacter sp.
AAAATCGCCCCCCATGCCCCAGCCATCAGCAGCGCTGCCACCGCAGTCCACCGCACCAAGGCCACCAGCAGCAAGGCCATCACGCCGTAGGTGCCGATATGGCTGTCTTTCATAATCGCCAAACGCCGCGCGCGGTCCCAGCCGCCCCACAGCCCATCAAACGTGTCGGCCAGCCCATCCTCATGCATCGCGCCGGTCATCATCGCCTGCGCGCCCAGCACAAGGGCCGCCGCCACGCCCGCCCCCAAGGGCAAGGCCAACACCCCCACCAGCGCTGCCAAGCTGCCTACAACCAACCCCGCCACCGGCCAGGCCCAGGCCGCTTGCGGCCCTGAAACCACGTCGGATGCAGGCAACGGCAGCCGCGTCAGCAACCGCAGCGCGCCCATCACGTCACCAATCCCGTATCTGTCGCTTTGCTTCACTCTTTCGTCCCTTTCGGCACTGGTCAACGGCCCGCGCCTTCGATACCCAAGCTGACAGAAAACGACAAGGAGGCCAGCCCCATGACCGCATCTTTCACCGATTTATCCAGCTTTCGCGCAATCCTTGGGCAGGCCCCCAAAACCGATGTGGCAGCCCAGCGCGGCGCAGAAACCCGCAATGCGCAACTGACCAAGCCGCCGGGTGCTTTGGGGCGGTTGGAAACATTGGCCATTTGGTACGCAGGCTGGCGCGGTGATCCTCGCCCGCAAATTCTGGCCCCGCAAGTCATCATTTTTGCAGGCAATCACGGCGTGGCTGCGCGCGGCGTATCGGCCTTTCCACCCGAGGTAACGGTGCAAATGGTCGCCAATTTCCAAGGTGGCGGCGCGGCGATCAACCAATTGTCCAAGGCGTTCGGCGCGCAAATGTCGGTCCACGCGCTTGACCTTGACCACCCCACCGCCGATTTCACCGCCCAACCCGCGATGACCGAGGCCGAGCTTTTGGCCGCCTTGCAAACCGGCTGGAACGCGGTGGACCCAACCGCCGATCTGCTGGTCACTGGCGAAATGGGCATCGGCAACACCACCCCCGCTGCCGCCATTGCCTGCGCGCTGTTTGGTGGCGCGGTCACGGATTGGGTGGGGCGCGGCACGGGCGTGGATGATGCAGGCCTTGCCCGCAAGGCCGAAGTGGTGGCTGCGGGCCTTGCCTTGCACCAATCGCGCGACCCGCTGGACGTGTTGCGCTGCTTGGGTGGGCGCGAAATTGCCGCCATCGTCGGGGCAATCGCCCATGCCCGCGCTTTGCGCATTCCGGTGATCTTGGACGGGTTTATCTGCTGTGCCGCCGCCGGCATTCTGGCCAAGCTGACCCCCACAGCGCTTGACCACTGCATCGCAGGCCATGTCAGTGCCGAAGGCGCGCATCCCGCCCTTTTGGCCCATTTGGGCAAGGAACCCTTGCTAAACCTCGGCCTGCGCTTGGGCGAAGGGTCGGGGGCGGCCCTTGCCATCGGCGTGTTGAAAGGCGCTGTCGCCTGCCATTCCGGCATGGCCACCTTTGCCGAGGCGGGTGTGGCCGCTGGTTAACTTGCAGCGCTTACTGGCCTGCTACTGCGCGGCGTCCAGATTGGCGCGGGTTTCATCCAGATCCTGGCTCATTGCGGCCGCCAAATCGCGTTCCAACTGCAAGGCCCGCGCCACATAAGCATCGTTCAGATGCACGGGTTGTCCCGGCACCCAAAGGGCTGCCAAATCACGCAAAGCGGCGCGTTCCACCTTGTAATAGGTCTGCGCCATTTTGGCCGCCTCATAATCGGTAAACCCTGAGTTTTCCAACACATAGCGTCCCGCCCGAACAGAACTGTCATAGGTTTCGCGCACAATGTCATTGGCCCCGGCCCGGTACAGCGCAAAGACATGCGGACGGTCATACGCCCGCGCGATGATGTGCAAATCGGGGCGCTGCTTGCGCGCATGCGCCACGATTTTCAGCGCATTTTCGGGGTTATCGACGGCCACCACCAACACCGATGCTTCGGACAAACCTGCCGCCTCCAGCAATTCGGGCCGTGTCGGGTCGCCAAAGAATCCCTTGGCCCCGAACCGCCGCATCTGCTCAATCGCACCCATATCGCTGTCCAGCACGACCGTGGACCCGCCGGCCATCCGCACAAGGCGGTTCACGTTTTGCCCAAACCGGCCGATGCCCGCGATGATAACCCGGCCTTGCTCGTCAATCTCATCCGCCGGGTGTTCCGCCTCGCGTGACTTCATGCGCTTGGCCAACGCCTCATAGCCGATGAACATTGCAGGCGTCAGCAACATTGAAAGGCCAATCATCAACAAGACGATTTCCGAAATGGATGACGGCAGGATGGATTGCTTGCGCGCAAAACTGACCAGCAAAAACCCGAACTCGCCCGCCTGCGCCAGCCCCAAGGCAAACAGCCAGCGGTTATGCCCACGGATCTTGAAAATCACCGACAGCAGCAGCAAAACGCCAACCTTCAGCGCGATCATTGCAAGCGTCAGCGAGACAATCAAAACCGGGCTGGCCAGCAGCACGTCAAAGTTAATGCCAACGCCCACGGTGATGAAAAACAGCCCCATCA
>CBDTUV010000367.1:0-2521 GCA_965363575.1 uncultured Pseudorhodobacter sp.
TGGTGCAGTGACTTTTTATCCCAACCATTGCCGGGGAAACCGATGGTGCCACCCAACAAGCCCTTGTTTTCGCGCTGTTCTACCAGCCAGCGGCCATCGGGGTGGCGCGCGAGCCAAAGGGTGCCGGGGCGGGTTGGTTTTTCGGGCTTTGGCGACTTAATGGGCAGGGTGGTTTGGGTGCCTTGGGCTTGGGCCTTACAGTAGGCGCGCAAGGGGCAGATGCCGCAGGCGGGATTGCGCGGGGTGCAAATGGTGGCGCCAAGGTCCATCACCGCTTGGGCATAATCGCCCGCGCGGGTTTGCGGGGTAAGGGTGGTGGCAAGTGCTGTCAGCTCTGCTTTGGCCTGTGGCAGGGGGGTGTGAATGTTGAAAAGCCGGGCCATGACGCGTTCAACATTGCCATCCACCACGGTGGCCGGTTCATCAAAGGCAATCGAGGCTATGGCTGCGGCCGTATACGGGCCGATGCCCGGAAGTTTCAGCAAGTCATTGTAGGTATTGGGAAAATCGCCGAGCGCATGCACCGCGCGGGCGCATTTGAGCAGGTTGCGGGCGCGGGCATAATAGCCAAGGCCCGCCCATTCGGCCATCACATCGGCATCGGCGGCCAGAGCGAGGTCAGCTACAGTGGGCCAGCGCGCGGTAAAGCGGTCAAAATAGGCGCGCACGGCGGCCACGGTGGTTTGTTGCAGCATCACCTCAGACAGCCAAATGCGGTAGGGATCGGGGCGCTGATTGCTGTGCGGCGGGGTGCGCCACGGCATTTGGCGGGCGTGGATATCGTACCAATCCAGCAGGTCTGCGGCCTGAGCCTTCATTGTTAATGCCTTTTAACTGTCATTCTTGCTGGCATAGGGGGGCGCTTGGGGTAAGATAGCGGCAAGGATAGGAATGACCAGATGAAGTCGCCGGTTGGCAAGCAGTTTGACGGAAAAACCCGACGGATGCGGGGGTTTGAGGCGGCCTCGGGGCTGTTGAAAGAGCGTATTCGCACGGCGGGCGAGTCGCGGGGATTCGCAGTGACGCGGTTGCTGACGGCCTGGGGTGAGATTGTGGGCAGCGATTTGGCGGCGGTGACCCGACCGGTGAAGGTGGGCTATGCCAAGGGCGGGATGGGGGCGACGCTGACGCTGCTGACCACATCGTCGAACGGGCCGATGGTGCAGATGCAACTGCCCGCGATCAAGGAAAAGGTGAATGCGTGCTACGGCTATGCTGCGATTTCGCGGGTGGTTGTAACGCAAACAGCGCCCATGGGATTTGCCGAAGGCCAAGTGGAATTTGCAAAGGCCCCTGCCAAAAAGGCTGTCCCAGACCCCGCCATTCAGGCCGAAGCCAGCCGGACTGCAACAGGTGTTCACGATAATGCGTTGCGGGAAGCACTTGAATCTTTGACGCAAAACTTCTTATCTCGTGCCAAATCGCAAAAGACCAAATCATAAAGGGCAGATCATGAAACGTAGAGAATTCACCCTAGCGCTGGGCGCTGTTTTGGTGGCATCCGTGGCACCGGTTTGGGCGCAAACCGCGCCTGCCGCGCCGGAATTGCCGGTGGTTCCGGATATGGTGCTCGGGAATTTGGACAGTAAGGTCGTGCTGACGGAATATGCGTCCTATACCTGCCCGCATTGTGCGACTTTCCATTCGGAAGTGTTCAAGGATTTGAAGCGGGACTATATCGATACGGGCAAGATCAAGTTTGTGTACCGTGAGGTGTATTTTGACCGTTATGGTCTGTGGGCCGGGATGATTGCGCGCTGTGGCGGTGAGATGCGGTATTTCGGGATTCAGGATATTTTGTATTCGACGCAGAAAGAATGGGCGGGGTCGGATGATCCGGCTGTGGTGGTGGAAAACCTGCGTCGCATTGGGCGGACGGCCGGGCTGGAAGATGCGGCGCTGGATGCGTGCCTGAATGATGGGGCGATGGCGCAGGCGATGGTGAATAAATATCAGACCGATAGCGAGGCGGACGGAATCAATTCGACGCCGTCGTTTGTGTTGAACGGGGAGAAGCAAAGCAATATGAACTATGCCGATCTGAAGGCGTTGCTTGACGCAGAATTGGCCAAGTAAGACATGGATGCGCCGCTGAAAGGAGTTCGGGTTATTGAGTTGGCCCGCATATTGGCCGGCCCTTGGGCGGGGCAAACCTTGGCCGATCTGGGCGCGGATGTGATTAAGGTAGAGGCCCCGGAAGGCGATGATACCCGCCGCTGGGGGCCCCCGTTTGTTGAACGAGACGGCGAGCGGAGTGCGGCCTATTTTCACGCGACCAACCGGGGAAAACGGTCGGTCACCGCTGATTTTCGCACCGCCGAAGGGCAAGAAACCGTGCGCCGCTTGGTGGCAGATGCCGATGTTGTGATTGAGAACTTTAAGCTGGGAGGGCTTGCGAAATATGGCCTCGATTTTGCCAGCCTGTCACAGGTGAACCCCAAGCTGATCTATTGCTCCATCACCGGATTTGGCCAAACCGGCCCCTATGCCCACCGTGCGGGCTATGATTTCATCATCCAGG
>CBDTUV010000368.1:0-2516 GCA_965363575.1 uncultured Pseudorhodobacter sp.
TTGCATGCAGGCCCTAGAAATTCAGGGATTGTGCGGGACTCCGCTACCAGATTGACCAGCGTTACGGTGTCAACAAGCGCCATGCGGCGCATCAGCCACAGGGTGAGCGGGTTCATTCGGTAAGCGATGACCATCGGGCAGGCATTGGCGGCCAGTTCCAGCGACACGGTGCCAGAGGCGGCGATGGCGACGGTGGCGTTTGCAAAGGCCGCGCGCTTTTCATCGGCGTTTTCAATGATTTGCGGCTGAATAGGCCAGTCTTGGCTGAGGTCGCGCACCAAATCTGCCACGCCGCGCACGGTGGGCAAGGCCACGCGGGCATTGGGGTGCAGCACTTTGATATGCGCCAAGGTTTCGCCGATTACGGGGGCAAGGCGCGCAACCTCACCCCGGCGCGAGCCGGGCAAGGCGAGGATAAGCGGGCTGTCTTGGGGCGTTTTGATGCCCAGCGGTTCGGACACAACCGGGTGGCCGACGAAATCGCAAGTCATGCCTGCGGCGGTCATCAAAGGTGGTTCAAACGGCAACAAGGCCAGCACATGATCGATGTAACGCGCCATTTTGGCGGCGCGACCGGGGCGCCAAGCCCAGACCGAAGGGGCGACATAGTGAATGGTTTTCAGGCCGGAATTGGCGGATTTCACCAGCTTTGCCACGCGCAGGCAAAAATCGGGGCTGTCGATGGTGATCAATGCCGCCGGATTTTCAGCCAGCGTGGCCGCGGCGGTTTGCGCGATGCGGCGTTTGAGGTGGCGGTATTTTGGCAGGATTTCTGCGATGCCCATGATCGACAACTCTTCCATCGGGAAGAGCGATTCTAGGCCTTGGGCCTGCATCAAAGGGCCGCCGATGCCGTGAAATTGCAGGTTGGGTTGCAAGGTTTTCAAGGCCGCCATCAGGGCAGCACCGAGCTTGTCGCCCGAGGGCTCACCTGCGATCAGGGTCAGCTTCATGATGGGTCGGGGGCGCGCGACCATAAGAACAAGCCAAGCTCTGCGGCCCGGTTGATCATCGCGGCTTGGTCAAGCAAAATGACATGGCCAGCCTGAAAGGCAATGCCGCCAAGCCCAGCATTGTGAACCATATCAAGGGTTTGCAAGCCTATCGTCGGCATATCAATGCGCAAATCCTGGCCCGGTTTGGACGCTTTGTAAAACAGCCCTTTGGTGGTTTTGGGCCGCAGATTTTGCGGGATAAGGGCGGTTTGGGCCAGCATCGCATCGGTGCCCGCAATGGTTTCCACGGCCAAACACAGACCCGCTTGGACCACAGCGCCCTGCCCCACATCGACCCGCCCCAAGGCGTCCACGATTGCGGCGGCGCGCGCGGCGTCGGCCTCGTCTTGGGGACTGGTTTGGCCTGCAAGCAGCCCTGCGGCGGGGGTCAGTTCGGGGGCGATTTGAGCCGCACTTTGGATTTCCAGATCAAATTCTTGGAAAATTTTAAGCACTTCGCGCAAGGTCGCATCATCGCCCGCCTGCATCGCGGCAATCAAACGCGGCACCATTTGCGCGGTCAGCGGGTCGAACAGGCTGGGATCAAGGGCGGGGCGCTGCACGGCACCGGCGAAACAAACCTGCGTAATCCCTTGATCAATAAGGTGATTCAGGAAAGGGACAAGCCGTTCCACCCGAAAAGTCAGATCCGGGGTCAGGCCTGTGGGGGCATAGCCGTCCAGCGCCGCGATCAGCGGTTTTTCAGCCAGTTGCGCCACAAGGGCGGCGGGCAGAGCCCCTGCCCCTGCGATGATCGCAAGATGGGTCATTTTGGCGTTAAGAACGAACGGTCAGTGGCAGAGAGGATGAAATCCGTCATCTCGCGCACATGCTGGCTGTCGGTTTCCTCAGCAAGTTTGCGGGCGCGGTCAAGGAAGGTGCCTTCGCCTTGGGCCAGCATTTGATAGCCCGCGCGCAAGGCGGTAATTTCAGCCCGATCCACGCCGCGACGTTTGAGGCCAACAAGGTTAAGCCCGTCCAAATCGCCGCGCGGCCCTTGGACCAGACCGTGGGGCAACACGTCATTGGTGACCATCGTGACCGCACCGATGATGGCACCGTGGCCGATGCGCACCCATTGATGCACGCCCGACAAGCCGCCGATGATCACGTCATCGCCAATCTGGCAATGGCCCGCGATGGCCGCTTGGTTGGCCAGGATAACGCGGTTGCCAAGGGTGGCGTCATGGCCGACATGCGCGCCGGTCATCAGCAGGCAATCATCGCCGACGCGGGTGAGACCGCCGCCGCCTGCGGTGCCCGTGTTCAGCGTGGCACCTTCACGGATGCGGCAGCGCGCGCCGACGATCAGGCGGGTATGTTCGCCTTTGAATTTAAGGTCTTGCGGGACTTCACCAACGCAAGCAAAGGGGAAGATGATAGTGTCTTCGCCAATCTCGGTCCAGCCGGTGACCACGGCATGGGATTTAAGTTCAACGCCGGCCGCCAAGGTGACTTCGGGGCCGACCATGCAGAACGGGCCGATTTTGCAGCCCGGCCCAATGGTGGCGCCGGGGTCGA
>CBDTUV010000369.1:0-2515 GCA_965363575.1 uncultured Pseudorhodobacter sp.
AATCTTTGATTTCAGGCAGCGTTAAGTGATTCAGGTTTAACGCGAAACGCTCTAGGGCAGGGGGCTGGACTTTGTGACCAAACCGCCACGGGAACACGGGACAGGCCTGCCTTTGCCCAATCGCCTTGCTCCGTGATCAAGGACCAGTACCCCGCCAAACCCTGCCCGCACGTCTAGGATAGGTGCAACCCTTGCGCCCGCGTTCACAGGTTAATATTTTATTACTAAAAATTGGAATACATATCATAATCAATGTCTTATAGAAATGTTCGCGCGCGAATCTCACTGCGCTAAACTGCGTCCACCTTCAACCAAACGCCACCTTCGGGCCGCAAGGTCAAGATCATCACAGGCTTGGGGTCCTTACCTTCGACCTGCGAAAACTTATGCCGGGCCAGCAGGGTCGCCAGAATAATAATCGCCTCTTGCAAGGCGAAATTGGCCCCGATACAAATCCGCGGCCCATCCCCAAACGGCAGGTAAGCAAAGCGATCAATCGCCTTTGGATCGGCAAAACGCGACGGGTCGAATTGGTCTGGATTGTCCCACAGCATATGATGACGATGGAGCGCATAGATCGGCAAAACCACCGTATCGCCGGGCCTGATTTCGCGGCCACAAAGCTCATCTTCGGCTTGGGCTGTGCGGGATAAAAAGGCAGCCGGCGGGTACATCCGCAGCGTCTCATCAATGATCTGGCGGATCAGGGGCAGGCTGGCAATATCGGCCTGCGTGGCGGCCCTGTCACCCAAAACGGCGCGCGCTTCCTCTCGTGCGGCGGCCTGCACAGTCGGATCAAAGGCGCACAGATACAAGGCCCAGGATAATGTCAGCGCCGTGGTTTCATGCCCCGCCACGATAAAGGTCAGCAAATTGTCCCGCAGCTCTGATGTGGTCATCTTGCGCCCGGATTTCGGGTCTTCACCCTCCAGCAGCAGGTCAAGCAAATCCGGCACCGCGCGCCGCCCCTCCTTGCGGCGGCTTTCAATAGCCTCATCTGCGAACCGTTTCATCTCGCGCATCGCAGCCCCGGCCATAATCCGCCCCGGACGCGGCACCCAGCCGGGCACGCCCATAATATCCAGCACCGACACCTTGGCCGCATGGCCGATATAATCCTCAATCGCCCGGTGGACCGCGCTGCGATCAAACCCCTCGCCGCCTGAAAAGGTCACGTCTGAAATCACCTCAAATGTCGCGGTGACCATCTCGGCAAACATATCCGCAGCCCGCCCGTTGGACGCCGCAATCCGCGCGCTCGACCGCTCTGCCGCCGCTGTCATCACCGGGGCAAGGGCCGCCACATTGCGGTGGCTGAACACGGGCGCTGCCGTCCGTCGCTGCCACATCCATTCCGCTCCTTCAGCCACAAACAAGCTGTCACCGATCGCCTGTTCCAAGATCAGCTTGGTGACGATCGACTTGGGATAATCCTCAACCTTGTCGCGCAGCACCCGCTTCAGCGCCCCCGGATCCATGACCATATGCCAGCGCTTGCCCGTCCGCCCCGACAGCATCGGTTGGCGCGTCGCGATTTCCGGAATCAGCTCCAGCACATTCCGCTGCCCCGCCCGCGCCGAGGCCAAAATGCCCAGCGGCGTGTTGTGCAAAGGCACCCGAGCGGGAACCCTTTCGGCCTGTGCTGTGGTCACGACATTTGGGTTTGGCATGGCTTGCTCCGATCCTTCACCGTGTACAGTGTGAACATAGGTATGAAAGGCGCAAGGAAAAGGTGGCATGGTTGCGCAGGCGTCTTGCAAAGGCTATGTCTTGGATGTTGTTTTGCCCAAAGGACAGTTCATGATGACCGCACGTTTTTATGCCCTTTTGCTTGTTGCAGGCTTGCTTTCGGCCTGCGCTGGCAAAAACATTGTCGAAGCCCCGGTTAATTTGGGCAATTTCAAAATGGGCCATAATATCGTTGTGGCGGATAATCCGCAAAAAGTGCCAATCTCGCGCAACGCGGATCCGAAGGATTGGGATGATAGCCTGACTGCCGCTATTCAAGCGCGCTTGGGCCGCTACGATGGTGACAAGTTCTACAATCTCGGCGTTTCGGTTGATGCCTATGCGCTGGCCCCTCCCGGCATCCCGCTGGTGATTTCACCAAAGTCGGTTGTGGTTGTGACAGCGACCATTTGGGACGATGCAAGCGGCCAAAAGCTGAATGAGAAAGGTGCGCAGTTCACGGTCTTTGAAGGGATTGATGGTGAGACGATGATTGGTTCGGGCCTGACCCGTACCGCGGAACAGCAAATGGAAAAGCTGAGCTTTAACGCCGCAAAGCGGATTGAGCGTTGGTTGTCCGATCATCCCGAATGGTTTGACCTGGCTGCCAAGCCCAAAGAGGTTGTTGTTTCGACCAAGTGACCCTTGATTTTTGTGCGTATCATGGCTATTTCGCCCCCGATGTGAAACGGGGCCTGCGACCGGCCCCCCCAAGGGTTGAGGCACTCTGCGATGGCAAAGGCAAAGTTTGAACGTAACAAACCGCACGTAAACATCGGCACGATTG
>CBDTUV010000370.1:0-2445 GCA_965363575.1 uncultured Pseudorhodobacter sp.
GGATACGGCCCGAGCGGACAATTTCACCGCGACCGTAAACATCAGCCAGAAACGCATTCAGCGCGCGGGCCCGTTGTTTGACGCCGCGTTCCAGCTTGCCCCATTCATGCGCGGAAAACACACGCGGAAACATATCAAACGGGATCAAACGGTCCGGGTCGCCGCCTTCGCCGTACACCGCAAATGTGATGCCGATCCGGCGAAACAGCGCCTCGGCCTCGGCTTGTTTCATCTGGCGCAATTCTGCGGGCATATTGCGCATCCAGTCGTCCAGCTGGCTGTAAGGCCCACGCACAGCGCCGTTTTCGTACATCTCATTGAAATAGGTCGTCATCGTGGTGTTAGCCCCCTGTGAGGTGCAGCAAGTGTGTGCCTTGCTTTGCCCCATGTTAGACAGGGGAGGCCGGGAAAGGAAAGGCCGATTGGGGGTTTAGGGCGGCATCTTGGGTGGAACTGCCGAAAAAACAGGCAAGCGTGGTCCCTTTCCCTTTTGGCCCCGCGCCCTAAGATAAGGGTATGGTACGCGAACCTGTCCTGAGCTTTACCGACCGGGGAATTTATTGCCCGGCGGGTGATTTCTACATTGATCCGTGGCGCCCGGTCGCGCGGGCCTTGGTCACGCATGGCCATTCAGACCATGCACGCTTGGGGCATGCTGCCTATATGGCCACCGATGCGGCCTTGCCCGTGATCCGCCAGCGGTTGGGCGCGATTGTGGCCGAGGGGATTGGCTATGGTGTGGCGCGCCAAATCGGGGGCGCCACCGTGTCGTTTCACCCCGCAGGCCATGTGCCGGGATCAGCGCAAATCAGGGTCGAGGTGGCGGGCGAGGTTTGGGTGGTATCGGGTGATTATAAGGTGGCCCCTGACGGTCTGTCCGAGCCGTTTGAGCCGGTGATCTGTGACACGTTCATCACCGAATGCACCTTTGGCCTGCCGGTGTTTCGCTGGCCCACGCAAGCGCAAGCCGCCGCCGATATTGCGGCGTGGTGGGCTGCAAATGCCGCGATGGGCCGCGTTTCAGTGCTAGGGGCGTATGGTTTGGGCAAGGCGCAGCGGATCATGGCGATGCTGGCAAGCGTGGGCCTGCCGGGGCCGATTTACACGCATGGTGCGGTGGAAAGCGTGACCCAAATTTTGCGCGACCAAGGCTACGGCTTGCCGCCAACGATCAAAGTGGCTGGTCCGGCAGGCGAAACACCCGTCCCCACAAATGCCCTCATCATCGCACCACCTTCGGCGCTTGGATCCGCATGGGCCACCAAACTAGGCCCGCGCGATGAGGCGTTTGCGTCAGGCTGGATGGCGCTGCGCGGGGTGCGGCGCAGGCGCAATCTGGGCAAAGGCTTTGTCATCTCGGACCATGCGGATTGGGACGGCTTGAACAGCGCCATCCGCGCCACAGGCGCTGCCCGCGTCTTTGCCACCCACGGTTACACCGGCCCCTTTTCGCGCTGGTTGGCCAGCATTGGCTACGCGTCCGGCGTTGTTGCCACCGAATGGCAAGGCGAGGTGGCCGAAACGGACCCAGCCCCCCAAGCCGAGGGACCCTCTCCATGACCTGCCCCTCCTTTTTCTGTTCGGTCCAAATATCCTCGGGGGGGAATTGGCCGCAAGGCCAAGGGGGGGCAGACAGCCCCCCGCTCCCCGTCCCGCAGGAAACCCCATGAACCGCTTTGCCCAACTTTTCAACGCCTTGGACGGCACCTCGAAAACCGGGGCCAAGACGGATGCCTTGGCACAATACTTCATTGATGCGCCCAAACCTGATCGGGTGTGGACCATTGCCCTGCTGTCAGGCCGCCGCCCCAAACGCGCCGCCAACGCTACCGAGCTGCGCAGTTGGGCCGCCGAGGCTGCGGGTCTGCCGATGTGGTTGGTTGAAGAAAGCTATCCCATCGTTGGCGATCTGGCCGAAACCATCGCGCTTATTTTGCCGCGCGCCCAAAGCCACAGCGACCAAAGCCTGACCAATTGGATTGAGGCCCTGATCGCGCTGACGGGTCAGCCTGCGACCGAACGCAAGACCGGGGTTTTGGCCGCGTGGAACAGTTTGGCGCATCAAGAGCGGTTCTTGTTCAACAAGCTGATCACCGGCGGCTTTCGTATGGGGGTCAGTCGGGGCTTGATGACCCGCGCTTTGGCGGTTGCCACCGGGGTGGAGCAAAGCCAGCTTGCCCACCGCCTGATGGGCGATTGGGATCCCCGCAGCACCGATTTTGACACGCTGATCGCGGACGCCGACCAAACCCACAGCACCCGACCCTACCCTTTTGCGCTGGCATCGGGGGTTGACGGCGACGTGGCAGATTTGGGGCCGCTGGAGGATTGGCTGGCCGAATGGAAATGGGACGGCATCCGTGGCCAGCTGATCAACCGCCCCGGCGCATTCGCGCTGTGGTCGCGCGGCGAAGAGTTGATCACCGACCGCTTTCCCGAATTTGC
>CBDTUV010000371.1:0-2431 GCA_965363575.1 uncultured Pseudorhodobacter sp.
CGCAGGCTTGGGGCGTGGTGAACGGCGTGCATGCGGATGCCGGGGCCGTTGTTGCAGCCGCCTTGGACATGGCGCGCGAGATTGCGATGAAGTCGCCATTGGCGATTGCCGGGATCAAGCGGTCTGTCACCTTTGCGCGCGATCATTCGGTGGCGGAGGGGTTGGACCAAATCGCCACATGGAACGCAGGCATGCTGCGGGCCGAGGATTTGATGCGGGCCATTCAGGCGAAAATGGCCAAGGGGCAGGCCGATTTTGCGGATTTATTGCCTGATGCCTTATAGGGGCTGCGCGGATGAGAAGGTTTTAAGCCAGCCCAAGGTTGCATCGGTATCGCCACCGGGTTTGTATTCCGCACCCAAGGGGCCTTTGTAGCCAAGGCTTTGAATATGCGCAAAGATATGGGCATAATTCACCTCACCATGATCGGGCGCTGCGCGGTCGGGGACCGAAGCGAATTGGATATGGCCGATGATGGGCAGCAGGTTTGACAAGCGGTGCGTCAGGTCGCCTTGCATCAGTTGCACGTGATAGCAGTCAAACATCAGCTTTAGGTTCGGCAAGCCAAGGCTTTGGATGACGCTGCGGGCTTGGTCGGTTGTGGACAGAAAATACCCCGGCGCATCGTAATGATTGAGGGGTTCAATCAGAATGGTGATGCCATGTGGGGCGGCCTGTTCGCAAGCATAGCGCAGGTTCTCGGCATAGGTTTGCGTGGCCTCGGCCCCCGCCGCGAACCCTGCCATGACGTGGATATTGGGCGTGTTGATCGCGCGGGCGTAGGTGATGGCTTGGTCAATCGCGGCGCGGGCGTCATTGATGCGATCCGGTAGCGCCGAGAGGCCATTTTCGCCTTTGGCTGCATCGCCGCGCGGGGCGTTGAGGCCCAGCATTTGCAGGCCGGTCTCATGCAGGGCGGCGGCGACTTCGGCGGCGGGTGTGGCGTAGGGCCAGTGACATTCGACCGCGTCAAAGCCTGCCGCATGGGCGGCACGAATGGCATCGGGCAGCGTTTTTTCTGTCCATAGAAAGCCTAGGTTGGCAGAGAATTTCATATGTCCCATTCCACATTGAATTTGGTAACAAGGATTTGCACCTGTTCAGGCGTCAGCATCCGCGCATCATAGCCGCGCATCAGGATCGCAAGGCGGGCGGTGTCTTCGAGTTCCTCAATCGCGTTGCAAGCCGCCTCAACATCCATGCCTGCGACCACGGGGCCGTGATTGGCCAGCATCACCGCACTGCGCTTGCCCGCAAGACCGCGCACGGCGTCGCCCATCGCGGGGTCGCCGGGCATGTAGAAGGGCAGCAGTTTGACGCGGCCCAGTTTCATGATCGCGTAGGGCGTCATGGGGGGAAGGAAATTGTCAGGGTCCACGCCCGGCATCATCGACCACGCGACCGAGTGGCAGGAGTGAAGGTGGACGACCGCGCCGGCCGTGCTGCGCGTATCATAGAATGCGGCGTGCAGGGGCATTTCCTTGGTGGGTGGATCGCCGTCGATATGGCGGCCTTGCGCGTTGAACCGCGACAGGCGGGCGGGGTCCAAACGGCCAAAGCTGCTGCCTGTGGGGCTGACAAGCAGCCCACCATCGGGCGTGCGGGCCGAGATGTTGCCGGTGGAACCGCCTGTTAATCCACGGTCGAACATGGATTTCGCCAGCGTGCAGATCAGCTCTCGGAGTATGGAGTCCGTGCTCATTGGGCCAGCGCCTTTAGGGCATCGGCAAAGAAGGACTCGGCGCCGAAGTTGCCGGATTTGAGGGTGATTGCGATGGGTTGGCCTGCGCTGGTGGCATAGCACCATGGCACGCCGGGGGCGATTTCCGCGCCGATGGTCAGGCGGTGGACGCCCAAGGCTTGGGTCACAGCGCCCGAGGTTTCGCCCCCTGCCACGACAAACCTGCGTGCGCCCATATCACGGGCAAAGGTCGCGAGGGTGGAAAGGGCGTGTTCCACAATCTCGCCCGCGCGGGCCGTACCAAGGACGCTTTGGGCGGCGCGGACGGCATCGGGTTCGGCGGTGGCGTAGAGGAGGGGGGCGTGGGTCAAGTTTTGGGTCGCTAGCCATTCGAGCGCCGTTTTGGGGCCGTTTTTGGCAAGGTCCAGCGGGTCCAGGCCGTGTTTCGGGCCGGGATAGGCGGCGACTTGGGCGCGGGTCATGGCGGAACAACTGCCTGACAGCAGGATGGCTTGGGATGCCAGTTGCGGGGCGGTGGCACGCGGGGCATCGGCGGCAAGCGTGCCATCGGCCAAATAAAGCGCGGGCAAAGGCATCGCCACGGCGCTGCCGCCGGTCATCAGGGGCATGTCACGGCAAGCGGCGGCGATGGTGTAAAGATCGTCGTTTGCCACGGCATCGACGACCACATGGGCCACGCCGATGGCTGCCAATTCGGCCAGTTTGGAACGTAAGGCATCCGCGCCTTTG
>CBDTUV010000372.1:0-2419 GCA_965363575.1 uncultured Pseudorhodobacter sp.
GACTTGATGTCACGGCAAATGGCGTGACGCTGGGTGCGGTGCCATCCGGCTTTGATCTGGCCGATCAAGGCAAGGCGGTGTTTTCCATTCCCGTGACTGCGGGCGCTGAAGGCGTGCAAAGCGTGGCGATTGCGTTGACCACCCCCGATGGCAAGCAATTGACCAAAACCCTGCAAATCCCCGTCCAACGCGGCGACCCCGAGGTGGCACGCACCACCCGGCTTGATCTTGCTGTGGGCCAAACCTTTACGCTGGACCAAGCGGCCTTTGACGGGTTTGCGCCGGGGTCTGGCCTTGCCACAATGGCCATAGGGCCAATTGCGCGACTTGATGCGCCGGGGCTGCTTGCCGCACTCGACCGCTATCCTTATGGCTGCACCGAACAGATCACCTCTCGCGCCTTGCCCTTGATCTATTTTGACCAAGTGGCCCAAGCGATGCAGCTGAAAGGGGCCGATAATATCAGCACCCGGATTTCCCAAGCCGTGGCCGAGGTGCTGACCAACCAATCCTCCGAAGGTGGCTTTGGTCTTTGGGGTCCATCGCAAGGCGATGCGTGGCTCGATGCCTATGTCACTGATTTCCTCAGCCGCGCGCGGGCGCAAGGGTACACCGTACCCGACATTGCCTTCCGCTCGGCCTTGGATAATTTGCGCAACCGCGTGAACTATACCGCCGATTTTGATGAAGGCGGCGAGGCGCTGGCCTATGCGCTGATGGTTTTGGCGCGCGAAGGGGCGGCGGCGATTGGCGACTTGCGCTATTACGCTGATGTAAAGGCGGATGCGTTTTCCACTCCGATTGCACAGGCCCAACTTGGGGCCGCTTTGGCCAGCTATGGCGACCAACGCCGCGCCGATGCGATGTTTGCCAAGGCCGGCGCGCGCATCGCGGCAAATACCGCCTTTAACGACGCACAGATCTACCGAACCGACTATGGCAGCACGCGCCGCGATGCCGCCGCTGTGCTGACCTTGGCGGTTGAGGCGGGGTCCAACGCGCTGGACCGTGACGCGCTGGCGGTGGCCTTGCGCCCCAATGGTCGTACCCTGTCGACACAAGAGGCGACATGGACCTTGCTCGCCGCAAACGCACTGATCGACCGGCCGGGAACCGATGGCATCACCCTGAACGGTGCGGCGATTGACGGGCCTTTGGTGCGGGTGCTGAAGGCAGGTGATCCGCAAAAGGTCGTCGTGGCCAATGGGTCGGACAAACCCGCCACCCTGACGCTAACATCCTACGGTGTGCCCGATGTGCCGGGACCAGCGGGCGGCAACGGCTATGCCATCACACGCAGCTATTTCACCGAAAGTGGCGTGCCAGTGTCGTTGGCAAATGGCGTGGCGGCAGGCCAGCGCTATGTGGTGGTGCTAGAGGTGGTCCCCTTTGGCAATGCCGAGGCGCGGTTGATGGTCGCCGACCCGCTGCCTGCCGGGTTTGAAATCGACAACCCCAACCTGCTGCGCGGTGGCGATATCGGCGGGTTTGACTGGCTGGATGTGCAAAACGATGTGGCGCACAGCGAGTTTCGCCAAGACCGTTTCCTGACTGCTGTCGATTGGAGCGGGGGCGACACCTTGCGCCTTGCCTATGTCGTGCGGGCCGTGTCACCCGGCAGTTTCCACCACCCTGCCGCCTCGGTAGAGGATATGTACCGCCCTGATTACCGCGCGCAAACCGACGCAGGCCGCGTGGTGATTGCTGAGTGATGCGCAGCACCCGGATCCTATTCGCATTGGCCTTTGCCCTTTGGGGCGGGGCCATAGCGCGGGACGCGGGCGATGCGTGGGTCGATGCAACCCAGCTTCCCGATTTGGGCATTGAAACCTCGGTCGAAGTCCTCGCCCGCGATGGCCGCCTGCTGCGCGCTTATACCGTGGCCGACGGGCGCTGGCGCATGGCAGTGGCCCAAGGCGCGATTGACCCAAGCTTTACCGCCATGCTGATCGCCTATGAGGATAAGCGCTTTTACGATCACGCAGGCGTGGACCCTTGGGCTTTGGCGCGGGCAGGGGTTCAAGCCTTGCGCAACGGGCGCGTGGTGTCGGGCGGATCGACCCTGACTATGCAGGTCGCACGGCTGCTAGAGGACAGCGGCACAGGCCAACTGTCAGGCAAACTGCGCCAAGCGCGGGTGGCCATGGCGCTGGAACGGCGGTTGACCAAGACCCAGATTTTGCAGCTTTATTACCAAATCGCCCCCTATGGCGGGAACTTGGAAGGCGTGCGCGCCGCGTCGCTTGCGTATTTCGGCAAAGAGCCCCGGCGGTTGACCCCGGCGCAATCGGCCTTGCTGACCGCCCTGCCGCAATCCCCCGAAGGGCGCAGGCCCGACCGCGCACCCAAGGCCGCGCAAGCCGCCCGCGAAAAGGTGCTGGCCCGCGCTGTCGCGGCGGGGGGGATAGAAGCGGATCAA
>CBDTUV010000373.1:0-2417 GCA_965363575.1 uncultured Pseudorhodobacter sp.
TGTGGCGCGGATTTTGGGCTGGCCGTTCAAATGGCTGGGGCTGAAAGGTGATCCTGCTTTGCCACCGGCCACGCGGGCGCTGACAGCACTTGGCCCTGCCTATATCAAGTTTGGCCAGATCCTGAGCACGCGGCCCGATGTGGTGGGCGATGAGCTGGCGCTGCAGTTAAAATACTTGCAAGACAAGCTGCCGCCCTTTCCGACCTCAATCGCCAAAACGATGGTTGAGGCCGAGTTGGGTGAGCCGATCGACAAGATCTTTTCTTCGTTTTCCGACCCGGTTGCGGCGGCATCGATTGCGCAGGTGCATCGCGCGACCATGGCGGAAACCGGGGCGGATGTGGCGGTCAAGGTGCTGCGGCCCGGAATTGAGCGGGCGTTTCGCAAGGATATTGACGCGTTTTATTTTGCCGCGGGGGTGATCGAATTCCTGTCGCCCGCGTCGCGGCGTTTGCGACCGATGGATGTGGTGACGCATTTTGACGGCGTGGTGCAGGGCGAGTTGGATTTGCGGCTGGAATCAGCGGCGGCAGGCGAGTTTGAGGCGAATACCAAGAAAGACGGCGGTTTTCAGGTGCCAAAGCCGATTTGGAACCTGTCTGGGCGCACGGTTTTGACGATGGATTGGGCCGAAGGCATCAACTTGGTAGATAACGCGGCGATTGATGCGGCGGGGATTGACCGCAAAGAGCTGGCGTCACGGGTGTTACAGTTGTTTTTGCAACACGCACTGCGCGATGGGTATTTTCACGCAGACATGCACCAAGGCAACCTGAAGGTGGCGGCGAATGGCAATATCATTGCCTATGATTTCGGGATCATGGGGCGGCTGGATGAATATACCCGGCGCGTCTATGCCGAGATTTTGTTCGGGTTTATCCGGCGCGATTATCGCCGTGTCGCCGAGGTGCATTTTGAAGCGGGCTATGTGCCGCCCGACCGCGATATTGATGAATTTGCCCGCGCGTTGCGGGTGGTGGGTGAACCGATTTTTGGCATGGACGCCACGCGGATTTCGATGGCGCGCCTGCTTGCGTATTTGTTTGAGGTGACCGAACGGTTCGGGATGGAAACGCGGACCGAGTTGATTTTGCTGCAACGGACCATGGTTGTGGTGGAAGGGGTCGCGCGGGGGCTGAACCCGCAAACGAACATCTGGCTGGATGCGCGGCCGATCGTGGAAGATTATATCAAGGATAACGTGGGGCCAAAGGCCTTGCTGCGCGATTTGCAGAAAACGGCACTGGTGCTGGCGCGATTCGGACCAAAACTGCCGCGTCTGGTTGAGGCGCAATTGGTGCGGCAATCGCGCCCCGAAGAGCCGCCGGTCGAAACCAACAGCCTGCACCCGGCGGTCTGGATGGTTGTCGGGGCGGGGCTTGCGCTAGCCGGCGTGTTTTTGGGGCAAACGCTGTAGGGCGGCAATTTCCAGCTGCATCGCCTCTGTATAGTCCGGCATGGCTTTCCAAAGACAATGGGCGGCCATGCGCCAATGGTAGATGGCCGCAAGCTGGTCATAGCGTTGAAGGGTCTGTGTCGGGCAGGCCGCGCGAAAAGTGTGGATTTCATCATGGGTTAGCGGCGCACCGCGATAGAGATATTGCATCGCTGGCGACAGGAATGTGGCGATATCGTCTACCGGGTCACCGATGGCGGGGCATTGCCAATCGATCAGGGTCAGCGTGGCGTGATGCACGATCAGATTGCCGGGAACCAGATCGCCGTGGATCAGGCAGGTCGGGCCGGGGGGGATATTTGGATCGGGTGGCGGCGGCGGCAAGGGGTGTTTGGACAAGATCTGTTTGCATAGGGCGGCGATGGTTTTGGCTTGGGCCAAAAGGGGCGTGCTGCCGTTGGGTGCGTGGCGAAAACGGGCGGTTTGGAGCGGGGTTTTGTGCAAACGGGTCAGCGTATCGGCAACCTGTGCGGTATTGGTTTTCCACGCGGTGCCGGGGCAATAGTGATAGGCGATCCAGCCTTGCCCTTGCCCCAGCAGTTTTGGGGCCAGACCGTGTGGGGCGAGTAAAGACAAAGCCGCAGCCTCGGCCATGGGATCATTGGGAAACAGCGGGCTGTCGCCGCTGGGATGGTAGTGTTTGATGACCATGTCACCTGCGCGCCAAACCGCATTGACCCGCCCGCCGTGGAGCGGTGTCCATGCTTTTGGAAGCGTTGGAAATGCCTGCGCCACCGCGGTTTGCAGGGTTTTGTCTGGGTTTTGGACGGGGTTGGGCAAGGTCATGGCGCGCGGACGCTAGCCCATGGCGGGGACCATGGGCAAGAGGGCGGGACGCATTAGTTTGAACTGCGCAGGGCGGTAATTTCCTCTGCCGAGAGGGACACGCCGCCGGTTAAGATAAGGCGCGGACCAGATGGGCCGGTCTGTACCTCTTGAATTCGCGCATAGCTTTCGACCG
>CBDTUV010000374.1:0-2414 GCA_965363575.1 uncultured Pseudorhodobacter sp.
ACCGCAGCTGGCAGCACGCGGTCACCAGCGGTGGCGGGCAGCAGCATGCCCAGCACGGCCCCTGTGCCATCGACCACAGGCCCACCCGCATCGCCGGGCAAAGAGGTAAGCGACAGGCGCGCGATGCCGGTTTCACCTGACAGGCCTTTGGTGTCTTCTACGGCGCCAAAGGTCAGGGTGGGCGAGGGCAACGCGTCTTCATAGCTGTAGCCGGCCAGCGCCACCTCGGTGCCGATGCGCAAAGCGTCGGCCTCAAAGGCGGCGACATGGCGCGGCGCCAGCGGCTTTATGGGGGTCAGCAAGGCAAGGCCGGTGGTCGCGTCTTGGGCGGCAATCACTGCCTCGATGTCGCGGTCGATGGTGATGCGGGCGCAGCTTTGCAGCGCTTCGGCCGTGGTCAGCACCGCCCCGCTATCAGACACAAAAAACCCGCTGCGCGACAGGCGCGGTTTGCGCACTTCCATACCCGCCAGCAGGCTGCGGCGTTGCGCGTCATCCAAGGACACGAGGCCCGGATCCAGCGCGCGGCCACCGATGGTTTTGAAACTGGCCTGCATGGCGGCCAAGGCACGGCTTGCCTTGTCTGCTGCAGCAGGGGTCCAGACCAGCATATAGCCTTTGATCAACCCGCCGCTGAGTTCGGCAAACGAATGTGAGGCGACGGTGTCGCTGGCGGCGTTGATCGTAAAGCCACTCTCAGTCAGGGTGCGGTCGCCAGTGCTTGGCACCACTTCCAGCGTTTGCAAAATGTCATAAAGTCCGCGCAGCGTGGCACGGTCACCGGGTTCGGAAATCAGCACGACGCGCAGGCCGGACCCGTCTTTTTCGGCAAAATGCACGAAAGGGGGTTCATAGTGGTCAAAGGCCACCAGCGCCAAGGGCAAGGTCACTTCGATCCCAGCCTCTTGCTCAACGATGGTTTCAAGGCCTAGTTCTGCGACAATTGTCGCGCGCGCACTTGCGATTTGCGCGCGTTGCGCGGTGGTCATCACGCCTGTTGCGTCGAACCCATTCGCCTCTTGCCAAGCGGCCATTGAGGCGCGGGTGCCACGGCCAAAGGCGCCGTCGATTGCCGCATCGTAAAAGCCGAACCATTGCAGATCAGCTTGCAGGGCTTGGCGTTCGTCGCGCGACAAGGCGGCCTCGGCGCGCTGTGCCTCGGCCAAGGTTTCGACAGGTTCGGGTGGCAAGACAATATCGGGCGTAGGTGCTGGGGCTGCGGCAATTTCTGTGCTGGTGGCGTCATTCGGGGCCTCGACCTCGGGTGTTGCGGTCAACGCTTCGGTTGTCACGCTTTCAGGGAGCGCTGCACCCGGTTCGGCGGTCTGCTCGGTTGGTTCAGTTATCGCGGCACCGATCAGCGGCGCTGTTGCGGGGTCTTGGCCAACGGGCCAAAAGGCACCCCGGTATTGATCGCCCGCAGCGATAAAGCTGTCGGCCGGGATCAGGTTGTCGCGGCGCAGGTCTTGCAACCGTGCAATTGCGCCGTCTGGATCATAGGGGCCAAGGGCGATTGCGTACCAGCCTGAGGCCATTCGAAACCCTGCCACATCGCTGAAGGCACTTGAATAGGCGCGGGCGCGGGCCTCGGCCGCCGTGAGGGTTGGCTGTGCTTCGATCTGGACCCAAGCACGGGTTTGGGCCGCAGCGACATTGGCCCCAAGACTAACAAACACAAGGGCGAAAAAGGCGATAAGATGGCGCATGACAAACCCGCTTTGGTGAAAACAAATGGCTACGATGTTGCGAAACCATAAATTTACGCGATTTACCAGCCTATCCGGCGGTTTTCCCGGTATTTCGTAAGGTTTGATGGACCTTGGATACACATCGGTCCATTGACCCTGTGCGCTGCTTTGCCTATGCACGGTTTTGCCTGCAAACGAAGGCCAATCGAGGCCCGCGCAAAGCCCCATTCAACCCCAAAAGGGACAGCCATGACCCAAACACCCCTTGCCGCCCCCCGCAGTTTTCAAGAGATCATCTTGCGTTTGATGACGTATTGGGCGGGCAAAGGCTGCGCGGTGTTGCAGCCCTATGATATGGAAGTGGGGGCAGGGACGTTTCACCCGGCGACGACGTTGCGGTCTTTGGGCGCGAAACCTTGGGCTGCGGCCTATGTTCAGCCATCGCGCCGCCCGACTGATGGGCGTTACGGCGAAAACCCGAACCGTTTGCAGCATTATTACCAATATCAGGTGCTGATAAAGCCCAGCCCGCCGGATTTGCAGGCGCTTTACTTGGGGTCTTTGGCCGCGATTGGCATTGATATGGACCTGCATGATATCCGCTTTGTCGAGGATGATTGGGAAAGCCCGACCCTTGGTGCGTGGGGGCTGGGTTGGGAAGTGTGGTGTGACGGTATGGAAGTCAGCCAGTTCACCTATTTCCAACAGGTTGGCGGGCATGATTGC
>CBDTUV010000375.1:0-2392 GCA_965363575.1 uncultured Pseudorhodobacter sp.
GCGTCACCTACACGAACACAACCTGACTATTGAACGCCGTCTTGGCGATGCCGTCCGCGCCCGTCTGCCCGGCGCGGTGGGCGAATTTGTGATGTTTGTGTTCAAACAAGCCTGGGCCTGCCTGTTTGGCGGGCTGCTGCTGACGGTGATTATCGCAACCAAACTGGTCTGGAACCCCGATTGGGCGCTGCAACGCTATGACTTTCTGTTTTTATTCGCGATTATCACCCAAGCCCTGTTCCTCCGCTTCAAACTGGAAACATGGGAAGAAGCGCGGGTCATTTTGCTGTTCCACCTGACCGGCACGGCGATGGAATGGTTCAAGGTCCATGCAGGGTCTTGGGGCTATCCCGAACCGGGGCTGTTCAAACTGATGGGCGTGCCGCTGTTTTCAGGGTTCATGTACGCCGCCGTCGGCAGCTATATCGCGCGCGTCATTCGCATCTTTTCCATGCGCTTTGCCCCCTATCCACCGTTCTGGACGACGATGATTTTGGCGGTCGCGATCTATGTCAACTTTTTCTCACACCACTTTTTGCCCGACATCCGACTGGCCTTGTTTGCTGCCACGCTGATCTTGTTTGCCCGCACCCGCGTCTGGTTCATCAACACTGAAAAGGCGCGCTGGATGCCCATGCCGCTTGCCGCCTTGCTGTCCAGTGCAGCGCTATGGACGGCGGAAAACATCGGCACGGCTACGGGAACATGGCTGTACTCCGGTCAATTGCCCGGAAAAATCGTCAGTTTTGCCAAGTTGGGCTCTTGGTACTTGTTGCTTTACGTGGCCTTCGTCACCGTCACCGTGGTCAGCCGCACAGCCTTGTCGCCGGTCAAAGTAACACCTGCCCAATTGGCAGCTGTCGCAAAAACCCGGGCTACAAGAATCCGCGCCACACCAGCACACCCACAACCATTGCCACCACAGCCAAAAGGCTGAACAAGATAGAGGTCGAAAACCCCAGCAGCACTCCGCGCAGCTTGTGGCCTTTGTTCACCGTATTCAGATGCTTGATGCAAATGTCGTAATTCTCGGCAACCTTTTCTTCGTCAATTTGCAACAACAGCTTGGGGTTATAAGATTGCTCCATCGCCACGGCGACCTCTTTGGCGGCCTGACGGACACGGCGGGGCAACAGACTCCCGCTCCGATGCACCTTGTCCCCCAGATCGCGGCCTTTGATCTGCAAGCGCTCTGTCAGCAAAACGGAAATCCGTTCGGCCATTTGCTGAATTGAAATCGCGCCCATCTGCTGCCACCTCTTTGTTTTGCCAAGAGCTTACCCGCTGCCAGTCACCGCTTCAACTCCTCTGGCACTGCGCGCGCAGCTCGGTTATGTATTAGGGCATGCTGAACACAGTTTCATACCCCGCAGACAACCCCTCGACGCTGCGACCCTTACTGATTGTGCATGGCCTGTTCGGGTCTGCACGCAATTGGGGCGTCATCGCGCGGCGCATGGCCGCTGATCGCCACGTGGTCGCCGTTGATATGCGCAACCATGGCGAAAGCCCCAAGCTGCACAGCCACAGCTATCCCGATATGGCACATGATCTGGCAGAAGTGATCACCGCCAATGGCGGCAAGATGGATGTGATGGGCCATTCGATGGGCGGCAAAGCGGCGATGCAACTGGCCTTGACGCATGGCGACATGCTGGGCCGCCTGATCGTGGCCGATATCGCGCCCGTCGCCTATTCCCACGATCAAAGCCACCATATCGCCGCCATGCGCGGGCTGGACCTGACCGACCTCACCTCTCGGACCATTGCCGACCAGCGCCTTGCCAGCCAAATGGACGACCCTGCCTTGCGCGCGTTTTTCCTGCAATCGCTGGACCTAAAGGCCACGCCCCCGCACTGGCGGCTGAATTTGGATGTGTTGGAATCAGAGATGTCGAAAATCGTCGGCTGGCCCGACACCCCCGGCAGCTTTGACGGACCAACCCTGTTCTTGTCGGGGGCAGAAAGCAGCTACGTCAAATCCGAATACCGTTCCGCGATCCGCGCACAGTTTCCCAATGCCCGCTTTGCCAAAATTCCGGGCGCCGGCCATTGGCTCCACGCCGAAAAACCCCGCGAATTTGAAAGGACAATGCGCGTGTTTCTGGCCCGCTAACCGCCACAACCAAAGCGGTTTAACCGATAATCTGCTTGGCAATAATCCAGCTTACAGGCATGGCAGCCACGAACCCAATCGCAATCGCCACCAGCAGCGGGGTCAATGTGTCATACCCCGTGGTCAGCGCCACTATCATGCCCACGCCCATCAAAGTGGTGGATATAACCGAAAACAAAATCATCGTCAGGCGGGTCATGTTGGCCTCCTATCAAAGCTTACGGGCGCAGACTAACCGCTACAAACTCGGCCCACTTTGATCCAGCGCAAAACGCC
>CBDTUV010000376.1:0-2363 GCA_965363575.1 uncultured Pseudorhodobacter sp.
GTATCACCCGCGCCAACTGTATCTGCGACCGTGACCTTTTGACCTGCGACAAACCGGTTTTGGGTGGCCGTTATCGATCGGGCCCCGCTTGCCCCTTCGGTCAAGAAAACAACCTTCGGCCCGCGTGCCAACAGCCCGCGCGCAAGCGTTACTGGGTCACCGGACCCTTCAAGCCAATGCAAATCCTCATCGCTGATTTTGATAATATCCGCCTGCGCTAGCATCGCGTTCATTCGGCTGCGATAGCCGGTTTGGTCCGTGATGAAGCTGGGACGAATATTGGGGTCAATCATGGTTACACGCTTTGCGGCCTCACGCGCTTGCAAGGCAGCATAGGCTGATGCTGCGGGGTCGTTGACCAGTGAAATGCCGCCGAAAAACAAGGTGGTAATGGTATCTGGCAAAGGCGGCAGGTCTTGGATGTCCAACAGCCGCCCAGCGGTATTTTCATCGTAAAAGGCATAGGTGGCCTGCCCATTGACCAGCTTTACAAAAGCAAGCGTAGTGGGGCGGGCAGAGCGCGCAGCGAAGTTTGTCTCTACGTTTGAGGCTGCAAGCGTCTCGGCCAAAATTTCGCCAAACAGATCGGTCGAAAGGCCTGAGAAGAAGCTGGTCTTTTTGCCAAGCCGCCCCAGCGCAATCGCCGTATTGAACACAGCCCCCCCTGCGCAAGGCGTGAAAGCGGGTTCATCTGCGGCGGTTCGGCGCGGCAGCATGTCGATCAAGGCTTCGCCACAACAAAGGATCATCTGTACAGTCCCATCTAAAAGTTTGGCGCAGTATAGATCCAAGGCTTCGTTAGCGCAAACATCTATGAAGGTGAGACGAAGTAGGGCGCGAGATGTGTGCGAACCCGGTCAAGCGGGGTGATGCCTGCGGTGTCGGGGATGAAAGTTTTGCCGGTGATGGTTTCAAAGGCGTCGATATAGGTTTGGGCGGTGTCCCTGATCATCTCGGCCGGAATTTCGGGGATCGGATCGGAATAGGGATCACAGCGGGCCGCGACCCAAGAGCGGATGACATCCTTGTCAAAAGAAGGCGGGCGGGTGCCTTGAGATAGGGCTGCGTCATACCCATCGGCAAGCCAATACCTGGAACTGTCAGGGGTGTGAATCTCATCTGCCAAAAGGATGTTTCCGGCTGTATCGGTGCCGAATTCGTACTTTGTATCCACCAAAATCAGCCCGCGTTTTGCTGCCATTTCCTGGCCACGGGCAAATAGGGCGAGCGCGATCCGGGCGACATGGTCCCACTGATCTTGGCTTAGCAGACCTTGGGCCACGATTTCTTCGGCTGTCAGAGGCTCATCATGGCCACCGTCAAAGGCTTTGGAAGTGGGGGTGATGATAGGTGCGGGCAAGGCCTGATTATCGCGCAGCCCATCGGGAAAGCTGTGGCCATACATATCCCGCGCGCCCTTTTTATAGAGCGTCAGGATAGAGGTTCCGGTGGTGCCGGCAAGATATCCACGCACCACGATTTCGACCGGCAGGATGGTCAGTTTCTGGCCAATCACCACGTTCGAATCCGGGTAGTCGAGCACATGATTGGGGCAAATATCGGCGGTATGATCGAACCAGAACCGGGCGGTTTGGGTCAGAACCTGACCCTTGAAAGGGATCACCGCGAGGATACGATCAAAGGCGGAAATTCGATCTGATGAGATCAGGATCCGGCGATTATCGGGCAGGTCATAGCAATCGCGGACCTTGCCAAAATAGGGGTTCGGAAGCTCGGGGATATGGGCGTGATCGAGGGTGCGTGTCAGGTCGGTCATCTGGGCCTCCTATCGGTTGGCGCTGTTTTAGGCGGGGCGGGGCGAGAGTCAATCTATGCTGTGAAAAGACCGCAGGATTTCGCGCGCGAACATTTCTATAACGCGTTGATTTAGAATGTTTTTTCTGTTTTTATTAAGCAAATATCAATCTTTGCCGCGCGGCTGCCCGCAGGTAATTTGGAATGCGTTTCGGTGATGGGCCTATGGGCAAATGCTTGGCTGAAGCGGTGGCGCGCAACGGTTTGTGGGCTTTTGGGCGCCATTCGAACCGCTTTGGCCATGCGCTGGCAAGACCCAACGCTGGGCCATTAGCGCCTGCCCAATGGTCGCGCAACCCAACCGGGCGCGAGGGGGCTCAATGCCCCCTAAGGTCGGGGCCGCCGTGGCGTGTTTGCACAGATGCTGGACGAAGGGCGGCGCTGCGCGGGCCTTTGCCCTGCGATCACTGCGTTTGGCCCAAATACATCACCACGCCCGCCACAATCGACAGGCCGATCACGGCAAAGGCGATTTTCCAGGCGGAATAGGGGCGTTCGCCTTGGACTTTTCCGGTTTGGCCGTTCACCACAAAGCGAAAGGTTTTGCC
>CBDTUV010000377.1:0-2343 GCA_965363575.1 uncultured Pseudorhodobacter sp.
AGATGTACAGCATCCCGCCCCACAGCCACATCGAAACCGCGATAAAGTCGAGATAAAGCCGATAGGGCTGCGTGATGTGCGGTGCCAAAAGCATCGCCAGAACTGCAATCGACTGGGTGGCGACCACAGCAAGCAGCCATGCGCCGTTGATGCCACGATCAAGCGTGGGTTTCTGCTCTTTCACGGTCAGGGCGGTAAAAATCGAATAGATAAGGACCAGCCAAAGCGCAATTGCAAAGGCCCACAGGCCAATTCCCAAAGAAACCCATCCCAGCAACACCACGCAATCACTGCCTAAGATTGAGGTGGCGGCGGCCATGGTGAAAAATCCAGGTCCGCGCAGATGGTCGATCAGATCGGCAAACATCAATCGTGGATAACGCAGCAGGCGCAGGATCGTCAGCCACCAAAGGACTGCGTAAGTGGCCCACCCAACGGCAAACAGCCCCAAGGCCAGTGCGGGCAGCCCAATCTGGTTTACCGCCAATGAGACGATGCCAGTCGCCATGACCATACCAAAATAGGCAGGTGCCAGCGTTTCCGTGTTGGGGTGTCGCACTCGGGCCAGCAGCGACGAAATCGTAAATCCGGATTGGTTCTCCATCAACAATTCCCGGCGTGTGCTGCGCGGGGTAAGTACAGCCCCTTATGCCACATTCATGGTGATCCCGACGACATCGGCCTTTGCCACAAGCTGCGCAACAAAATTCTGCGCGGCAATGGCCCAAGCGCGTTTTTCCAGCATTTCATGAATTTTGGGGGCGACCGCCTCAAATGGCAGCACCGCACCGGGTGCGCGCGCGTCCAAGCGTAGGATGTGGATTCCATAGCGTGTTTGCACAGGTGTCGGGGAAATCTCGCCCTCAGCCAGCGCATCCATAGCCGCCTCAAACTCCGGCACGGTATCACCTGAGATTAATTGCCCTAGCCGCCCTCCGGTATCGCGCGACGAACAGGCGCTGTTTTCACGTGCAATAGTGTCAAAGGCTCTTGGGTTGGTGTGAATTTTCGCAAGCAAGGCATCTGCGTCCGCACGAGCTGCGGTCAAAGCATTGGGATCGCCCGGTTTCACGGGCAGCAGGATATGCGCGGCCTCGTAGAGGGTGGGCGCGCGCCAGCGGTCTGGCGTCGCGGTATAGGCCGCGCGAAGCTCTGCCTCAGTGGGTGTTGCTGGGTCAAGGGTGTCGTCCATCAGTTGCCGGATCAGCGCCTCCTCTTCGGTCTCGACCCGGCCTTCGGTTATCTCTTGCGGATCGGGCTGCATTGACCGCGCTCGTGCTTCTTGCAAAAGCAGGGCGCGGATCGTCAGGGCGCGCGCCGCCGATGTCCATGCAAGGCCGGGCTTGGACTTTGGGGCGGGATGGTTTTGCGCCTCGGCGGCGATGGCGGCCGCTGAAATAACTTCGCCATTTACGGTGACGTTGGAAAGCAGTGGTTGCATCTCTATCACTCCGCCGGGTGTTTTGCTGGGCGCTTGCGGGTGCGAACAATCTGGTAGCCGGGCCGCCACAGATAGCGGATCGGAGCGGACAGCATATGCACAAGGCGGGTGAACGGGAACAGAAGAAAGATTGTTAGGCCCGTGAAGATATGCAGCCCAAATATCCAAGAGGTGCCTATCGTATAACTTGCGGCGCGGGGATCGAGGGTAAATATCGCCTGCGCCCATTGCATGAACTTCATCATCTCGCTGCCGTCGATATGTTGCAGCGACACAAAGATTGACAGGGTGCCAAGGCAAAGTTGGAACAAAAGCAGCGATAGGATGATGATATCCATCTTGCTGGATGTCGCGCGTATGCGGGGATCGTATAGGCGGCGGTACAGTAACATAAAACCGCCAACCAATGCCGCAATGGCACCGGCCCCCCCGATCACAATAGCAAGCGTTTGCTTGAATTGGTGGCCGATATGCAACCCTTCAAGCAGCCACAGCGGTGTCAGCAGTCCGAAAAGATGCCCGAAAAAGATGGTGAGCACGCCGACATGGAATAGGACCGAACCAAGGATCAGCTGTTTTCGTCGCAACAACTGGGACGATGAAGATTTCCAAGTAAAGGGGTCACGTTCATATCGCGCGACCGAGCCAATCAAAAGCACGCTGAGCGCGATATAGGGATAGATACCGAAAATAAAGCCATGCATCGCTGTCTTCCTTTATCGGGTTGTGTCGGCGCGAACCGGGGAAAGGTGAACGTCCATCTTGGACAGGATGTCTCGCGAGATCGGGCAACCTGCATTGGGATCGGGTGCAAAGGTGACTTGCGCCTCCTCCCAAACGTCATCCAGCGCGGCGAGGTCTTCGGGGTTGTCGTCGGGTTCGGCCAGCAAAACCTCTGTCAC
>CBDTUV010000378.1:0-2309 GCA_965363575.1 uncultured Pseudorhodobacter sp.
GCCTGCGTTTCGGCGCTGAAAGAGCATTGGGAGGTTAACTCCTCTCTGCATCCAGATGGCGACAAGCTGATCAAAAAGAACTTCTATAACATCGGTTTTGCGGCTGATACGCCCCAAGGCCTGATGGTTCCGGTAATTAAGGATGCCGATCGTAAGGGTATTGTGCAGATTTCCAAAGAACTCGGCAGCCTGTCGGCGCAAGCGCGTGATGGCAAGCTTAAGGGCCCGGATATGCAAGGCGCAACCTTTACCATCTCGTCTCTGGGCGGTATTGGTGGCACCGGCTTTACCCCGATTGTCAACGCGCCAGAAGTGGCCATTCTTGGCTTGGTTCGCGCGAAAATGTCGCCGGTTTGGAACGGCTCAGAGTTTGTGCCGCGCCTGATGCAACCTTTGGCGCTGTCGTTCGACCACCGCGCCATTGACGGTGCTTTGGGCGCGCGGTTCAACGCATCATTGAAACATCTGCTCGGCGATGTGCGCCGGTTGATGTTGTAAGGGGGCGCTGGATATGGAAATTCAAGTCCCAGATATTGGTGATTTCAAAGACGTTCCGGTGATCACGATTTTGGTCGCGGTCGGTGATACCGTGGCCAAAGAGGACCCGCTGCTAGAGCTGGAATCCGACAAAGCCACCCTAGAGGTGCCTTCACCAGCCGCGGGTAGAATCATCGCCATTCGGGTGAATCTGGGGGACCGCGTGTCGCAAGGCACAGTCATTATCGACTTAGAGAGCACTGCGGGCGAAAAACCCGCGACAGCCCAAGCGGCTGCTGCCCCCACGGCCGTTTCCCCCACGGGTGAGGCAACTGGCAAGAGTGACATTCATGCCGAAGTGGTTGTTCTTGGCTCTGGCCCTGGCGGCTATACGGCGGCGTTTCGGGCAGCGGATTTGGGAAAATCCGTGATCTTGATCGAAAAGGATGACAACCTCGGCGGGGTCTGCCTGAACGTGGGCTGTATTCCGTCCAAGGCGCTGTTGCACGCGGCCAAGGTGATTACCGAGGCCGAAGAAATGGGCGCGCATGGCGTGACATTCGCAAAGCCAAAGGTTGATCTTGATACCCTGCGCGGCTGGAAATCATCCGTTGTGACTAAACTGACAGGCGGGCTTTCGGGCTTGGCCAAGGCACGTAAAGTTACGGTGGTGAACGGCTATGGCAAGTTTATCGGCCCCAAGATGATCGAGGTTGACGGGCCGGAGGGCAAGAAAACCGTTAGCTTTGAAAATTGCATCATTGCGGCGGGGTCTGAACCTGTGGCGCTGCCGTTTTTGCCCAAGGATGACCCGCGCGTGATTGATAGCACCGGCGCACTGGAACTGGCGGATGTGCCAAAGCGGATGCTGGTGCTCGGTGGCGGGATTATCGGGCTGGAAATGGCTTGCGTTTATGATGCTTTGGGCAGCAAGATCACGGTTGTGGAATTGATGGATCAGATCATTCCAGGCGCAGATAAGGACATCGTGAAGCCCCTGCACAACCGCATCGCGGGGCGCTATGAAAACATCCTGCTGAAAACCAAGGTCACAGCCGTAGACGCACAAAAATCAGGCCTGAAAGTGACGTTTGAGGATGACAAAGGCGCCACCACAACCGACACGTTTGACAAGGTGTTGGTTGCCGTAGGTCGCCGCCCGAATGGTAAGCTGATTAATGCCGAGGCTGCTGGTGTGGCCGTAGATGAGCGCGGCTTTATCGCCGTCGACAAACAGCAACGCACCGGCCAGCCGCATATCTTTGCAATTGGTGATGTGGTGGGCCAACCGATGTTGGCGCATAAGGCCGTGCATGAAGGCAAAGTTGCCGCCGAGGTTTGCGCAGGTATGCCACGCTTCTTTGACGCGAAAATCATCCCTTCGGTCGCCTATACCGACCCCGAGGTGGCATGGGTTGGTGTGACGGAAAACGAGGCTAAGGCTAAGGGCATGAAGATTGGTAAGGGTGTGTTCCCTTGGGCCGCATCGGGGCGTGCGCTGTCTATCGGGCGCTCAGAAGGCATCACCAAATTAATCTTTGACCCAGTTGACGACCGCATCATTGGCGCGGGTATCGTTGGACCAAACGCAGGTGAGCTGTTGTCGGAAGTGGTTATCGCGATTGAGATGGGCGCGGACGCAGTTGATCTGGGCCATTCGATCCACGCGCACCCGACTCTGTCGGAGACCATCAACTTTGCGGCCGAGATGTTTGAGGGCACGATCACTGATTTGATCCCGCCTAAGAAAAAGCATTGAATGTAACACGGCCGGCAGAAGTGGCGGTAACAAAGTACAACGCCGCAGGGGCCCTCTCCTGCGGCGTTTTTTT
>CBDTUV010000379.1:0-2294 GCA_965363575.1 uncultured Pseudorhodobacter sp.
ATGAGGCCGTGCTTGCCCCGGTTGATTTCGCCCCCGCCGATGCCCCAACCGATGCTGGCGCGGGTGCACAAGACAATGATACAGAGTTTGAACAGCGCTTGCGCGCCTTATCGCGCAGGCCCGGAGGATAGCATGATACCAACCCGCCGCCGCTTTTTAGCGATCACCGCCGCCGCCTTTGCCCTGCCCACCGCCGCCGCCGCAGGCGAGGTTTACACATGGTCTGGCATAGCACTTGGGGCAAAAGCCGTGATCCGGCTGGCCCACCCAGATGCACCCGCCATCACCGCACGCGCCGCTGCCGAAATTGCGCGGCTGGAAGATGTGTTCAGCCTGTACCGTGCAGACAGCGCTCTGTCGCAGTTGAACCGTGATGGCGTGCTGACAGCGCCGCCATTTGAACTGTTGGAATGCCTGTCGCTGGCAGGGACCGTGCATCAAGCAACGGGCGGTTTGTTTGACCCCACCGTTCAACCGCTTTGGGCCACATATGCGACAGCGGCAGCAGGGGGCAGTGTGCCAGATACGGCCGCACTCACCCAAGCGCGGGCGTTGACGGGTTGGGAAGGCGTGTCTTTAGACGCCACAAAAATCACGCTACGGCCCGGCATGGCGCTGACGCTGAACGGCATTGCGCAAGGCTATATCGCCGACCGTGTTGCGCGTTTGCTGTCGGATGAAGGCTTGACCGATATCTTGATTGATACAGGCGAATTCGTAGCGCTAGGTCAGCAACCGGAGGGTAAGGCTTGGCCGGTCAAACTGGCCCAAGGAGGTGACGTGGCACTGGCGTCCCGCGCACTTGCAACCTCGGCCCCGCTTGGCACGGCCTTTGATGCGGCAGGAACATTGGGCCATATTTTGAACCCAAAAACCGGCCTAACAGCTGCGCCACGTTGGCGTGGGGTCAGCGTATCTTGCGGGTCAGCGGCGCTGGCAGATGGGCTGTCAACGGCGGCGTGTTTGATGAAAACGCGCGCGCAGATAGAGGCAAGCCTTGCCGGTTTTGCCGACTGCCGGCTTGAATCTGCGGTGATGGTCTAAAAGTTCACCAACTGCGTTTGCTGTCCTGCAATATACCCCAAGCTGACCGCAGCCAGCAAACCATTGCCCGAAAGATAGCCGCTGTCAGCGGTCCCAGAAATACCGCATGCAGCCCCTCCCACAGCATAAAGATTGTCAAAAAGGCCCCCAGCCGCGCGCTTGACCAATGCGGTGGCGGGGTCTACCTCTAGCCCACCTTGGGTATGAAACAACGCGCCTGTCACTTTTACCGCGTGATAAGGGGCGGCCAAGGCAAGCGCTGGCTGTGCAGCCGTGCCCCAGTCCCCACCAAACACATCCAGCCCCGTGCTGGGCAAAGCCGCTAGGGTCGCGGCCAAAGCGTCCTGCGGCAACCCCGCGTTTTGGGCAAGCTCTGCCAGCGTTTGGCCCGTCAAAACTGCACCTTGCCTTTCGGCGTTTTTGAAGTCTTCAAACTGGCGCGCAATGGCGGCGATACGGCTGTCAAAGATCACCCAAGCTATGCTGCCCGGCTGCGCCAGCACCGCGCGCGCGGCCTCGGAATAGCCTTGGGCTTCATTCCAGAACCGATTGCCTGTGCTGTTCACCTGCACGCCCCCTTGGGTAATCGTGGCCCAAGTGATCAAGATACCATGCGGATGGGCGACATTGCCGTGGCCTTGATACGCGCCAAGATGCGTGGTCTTGGCGCCCAAGGCCTGCCCCCATGTCACCGCCTCGCCCCGGTTGCCATCATGGCCAAACCAAACCGCATCATGGATCGCCGGCATATGCTGGGCCACCATCGCGCGGTTGCCGCCAAACCCGTTGCAGGCAAGGATAAGTCGGTCGCAGCCAATCGTTTCGGTGGTCCCATCGGGCAGACGCACCTGCGCGCCAAAGATCCGATCGTCGCGGGCATAAAGCCGGACTGCGCGGCGATTGCAGATCAAGGCGATGTCCAACGCCTCAACCCGCGCGCGCAAGGCATTGATCAGTTCTTGCCCCGAACGGGTCGGTAGTCCGTGCATCCGGCGGCGGCTGTGGCCGGGATAATCAAAATCATCGACCACCGAAAACGGCAGGCCGTGCCGCTTGGCCAACCACTCAATCACCGGGCCCGCAGTGCGCGCCATGCTGTCCACAAGGGCGGGGTCGTTTTCTTCATGTGCTTTGGCTTGGATATCTTGGGCAAACATAACCGGACTGTCACCAATTCCAGCGCGGTTGACCCGGATGGAACAGCGCCAGCCTCAACCAAAAGCACCTCTTGCCCTGCCTCTTGGGCTGCA
>CBDTUV010000380.1:0-2255 GCA_965363575.1 uncultured Pseudorhodobacter sp.
GCGCGGGCCAAGGCAGGGGCAAGGTCTGTGCCGGGCCAGACAAGCGGTTCAACCCCCGTCGTTGCCAGTTCTGCCGCGTTTTCGGCAGTTCGTGTGGTGCCGATGATGTGCCAGCCTTGGGGCAGCAGCACTTTGGCCAGCGCTTGCGCGGAATAGCCGTGACCGAGGGAAAGAAGTGTTTTCATGGCCCAATTATCGGGTGTGGCGGGGGGCGGTGCAACTTGATTTTGTGCGCCATTTGTCACGGGCGTGTCATGGATTTGCGGCATAAGCCGAGGTGGCGGTTTTGCCGTGATCGCTTGCCATGAAACAGGGCTTGCGCATTGGCACGACGCAGCGCTTAATGCGTGATCATTTTTGAAAAGAAAAAGAAAAAGCACATGAGTGACGAAACGATCCTGCCCATCTTGACCCCGCAGCACCCCGTCAGCGACAGCTTTACCTCGGCCGAGAAGGCTGTGGACCGGTTGCAGGCGCTCTATGCTGAGGCGACCGAGTTTTTGGCCCGGCATTTCAGCGCGGCGGTGACGCAAGGCAAGCCTGCCACAAGGGTGCGCGCGTATTACCCCGAAATTCGGCTGACCACGACCAGCTTTAGCAAAAGCGACAGCCGCCTCAGTTTTGGCCATGTGGCGCAGCCTGGCACCTATTCGACCACGATCACCCGGCCTGATCTGTTTCGCAAATACCTGATCTGGCAGATTGATCTGCTGATGAAAAACCACGGGGTGACGGTGCAAATTGGGCCATCGGATACGCCGATCCCGGTGCATTTTGCCGTGGCAGGCAACCCCGATGTGCAGATCCCACAAGAAGGCGTGCTGGATTTCACCCTGCGTGATGTGTTTGACGTGCCCGATTTGGCGACCACGAATGACGATATCGTCAATGGCACACGCATCGCCCATGCCGATGGGTCATTTCCCTTGGCGCCCTTTACCGCCCAGCGGGTCGATTATAGTCTCGCACGCTTGGCGCATTACACCGCGACCGACCCTGAACATTTCCAAAACCACGTGCTGTTCACCAACTATCAGTTCTATGTGGAGGAGTTTGAAGGTTTTGCCCGCGAAATGCTGGCCGACCCTGACAGCGGCTATACCGCCTTTGTTGGGACGGGCAATGCGGTGCTAACAGCGGCGGATGGCGCGATGCCCGTGCCGTTGAAGCTGCCGCAAATGCCGACCTATCATCTGAAGCGTGCGGATGGGCAAGGGATTACGCTGGTCAATATCGGGGTGGGGCCAAGCAATGCCAAAACCGCAACAGACCATATTGCCGTGCTGCGCCCCCATGCGTGGATGATGGTTGGCCATTGCGCGGGGCTGCGCAACAGCCAGCGCCTTGGCGATTTCGTGCTGGCCCATGCCTATCTGCGCGAAGACCATGTGCTTGATGATGACCTGCCGGTGTGGGTACCCATCCCGGCGCTGGCGGAAATTCAGATTGCGTTGGAAAGTGCGGTGGCCGATGTCACCCAGTTGCAAGGGTATGAGCTGAAGCGGATCATGCGGACCGGCACGGTGGCCACGATTGACAATCGCAACTGGGAATTGCGTGACCAATCCGGCCCGGTGAAACGCCTGTCGCAATCGCGCGCAATTGCGCTGGATATGGAAAGTGCCACGATTGCGGCGAACGGTTTTCGGTTTCGCGTGCCGTATGGCACCTTGCTGTGCGTGTCAGACAAACCGTTGCACGGTGAATTAAAGCTGCCGGGCATGGCGTCAGATTTCTACAAAACCCAAGTGTCGCGGCACCTGAAAATCGGCATCCGCGCGATGGAATGCTTGCGAGAGATGCCGCTGGAACGGATACACAGCCGCAAGTTGCGCAGCTTTGAAGAAACGGCATTTTTGTAGCCGCGCGTTGACGGGGGCATGGGTCGGGGCCTGTAAAGGCCTGCGAAGTGGTGAAAACACGCCGAAAGGTGCAGGAATACTGGAATTTGCTCTTGATTTAGGGCGAAAAAACCTGTGTAGCGGGTGGACTCGCCCGATGGGCTGCATAAGCCCTACACAATGACAGGGCAGGAACATGGAGACAGGACTTATGAACAAGCCAATGACCAAGACGCAGTTGATTGCAGCGCTGGCCGAAGAAATGGGCGCAGACAAGAAAATCGCTGGCACAGCGCTTGACGCCGTTGCAGCGATTGTGACCCGTGAAGTTGCAAGCGGTGGCGCGATCACGCTGCCAGGCCTCGGCAAAATGGCATGCCGCGCCCGCCCCGAGCGTCAGGTTCGTAACCCGGC
>CBDTUV010000381.1:0-2251 GCA_965363575.1 uncultured Pseudorhodobacter sp.
GCAACAACGGCCCCGGCATCCGCATGCACGCCGTTCACCACGCCCCAAGCCTGCGCTTCCGTGGCCGTAAACCGCCGCCCGGTATAGGCCAACTCGCGCACAATCCCCGGTGCCATCAGCTTGGGCAAGCGCTGCAAAGTGCCGACATCGGCGGCCATCCCGATATGAATTTCCTCAATCGCGAACGAAGCATCCACGCTGGCCAACCGAATATCGCACGCGGAAATCAGGTCAATCCCACCCCCAAGGCACACCCCTTGCACGGCTGCCAGTACGGGAACACGGGCCAATTCCAAACTCGTCAGCGCCGCCTGATACCGTGAGATAAGGTCGCGCAACGCATAGGCCCCCCGTGCGGGCTCGGCTTGCGCCAGCGCCATGATCCCTTGGAACGCTGACAAATCCATCCCGCCCGAAAAATGCTTGCCCCGCCCCGACAGAACAATCGCGCGCACCGCAGGGTCTGCGTCCAGTGCGGCCACAAGACGTGGCAAATCGGCCCAAAAATCGGGGGTCATCGCATTGGCCTTGTCGGGGCGGTTCATTTCCAGATGCGCCACACCTGCATCAACGCTCACGGCAAAAAACGTACTGGCTAACGCATCGGTCATGGAAATCCCCTTTTGGTTTGTCCCAGTCTTGCACCAAGGGCAGGGCGGTCGCCAACCCTTACGCGGCGTTACACCCTTCGCTGAACGGGCTGCGCTTAACCGTGCCGCAGCGGCACATCAGGCCCATGATCCAACCGCCAAATATGATCCGCCAAATCGCGCGGGAAATGCGCGCCCACCAGCGGGTCATGGCCGGGAATGATCAGCCCCGGCGCGCTGGCAAGCGCCTCTAGCCGCGCGAACCCGTCAAGCATATCTTGCAGATCGACGACAATCGGGAACGGCTTGCGCGCCCATAGGTTTTCGTAAAAATGCGCGGCGTCTGATGCCAGCACCAACCAACCCGCCTGCGTGCGCACCCGCACCGCCTGCAAACCCCGACTATGCCCGCCAATGCAATGCACAGTGACCCCTTCGGCGACCTCACCATCCCCATCGTAAAAGCGCAATTTCCCGGAATAAAGCCGCTTTACCGCCTCACACACATGCCCGGCGGTAAAGGGCATCCGCAGCACATCGTGGCACATGCACGGCCCCGTGGCATAGGCCATTTCGGCCGCTTGCATATGCAGTTGCGCATTGGGAAACAGGTGCAAACCGCCCGCATGGTCGTAATGCAGATGGGTCACGATTACATGGCTGATATCTTCGGGGGCCAGCCCAAACGGGGCGAGTGCCGCCACCGGGTCCAACCGAATGGGCCGCCCGCGCGCCGCCGCCTCGGCATCATCATAGCCGGTGTCGACCAAGATCACCTGATCCCCGCGCCGCAACAGCCACATGAAATAATCCATCGGATGCGGCGCATCGTGGTTATCGGCAAAGAGAAAACTATCCGCCCGCGTCCGGCTGTCCCGGTCGGCATATTTGATCGCATGCACTTGCCAATCGCTCATCCCCAGCCTCCTTGGGTTGGCTATAAGAAACCGCGTATCGAGGGGACGCGCAAGCCTTTCTAACCGTTCAACCCATAACGCATAAGTTCGTCGTATCGCGGCCCGTCAGGCATCAGGGTCGATTGATAAAGCACAATTTCCGCAGCCTCCCACGGCCCCGCGCGAAACCCTGCCCCATTGATCACCGCCAATTCCAACCGCGCGGCATCGACTGCCTGCATCGCTGGAAACCTCCCCAATGTGATATGCGGCACAAAGCGGCGGGCGGGTATATCGGCCCCGGCCTCGCGCGCCATGCGTTCCACTTTTGCCTGCAAACGGGCCAGCGGTTCAGACGGCACCACAGCCGCCCAAACCGTATGCGGCTTGGCCTTGCCAAACATCCCAAACCCGGCCAGCGCCACGTCAAACGGGGCCATCCGCAGGGTCAACAGCGCCTCGTGCATGGCTTCCAGTTCCGCGTCCCGCATGTCCTCCATGAAGCACAAGGTCAGGTGAAACTGCGACCGGTCCACCTTGCGCGGCACAGGCAGCAAGAATTGCTGTACTACCAATTGGCTTTCGACATCGCTGGGTACCTCCAACGCCACAAAGACCCGCATCCCTACCCCCAAAAACCAACCCCAACACACCACCCAAACGCAAAAAGCACAAGCATGCGGCGCTTTGCATATCCCCAACTCTGGTCACTTGCCACCCAAGCCCCTAGATAGACCCAAAGATCCCACACCCGAAGATCCCACA
>CBDTUV010000382.1:0-2227 GCA_965363575.1 uncultured Pseudorhodobacter sp.
CAGAAGATAAAGTAAACCTTGGCTTTACAGCGATGGACCCTGCCCTCAAAGACACGCTCAAATCTTTGGCATTGGTCGCACTTGTAGGTCGGGGGGCTGTGATTTCGGATCAAAATACTTTGCGGGAGGTCGTGCGACGTGCTGGCACATCCTTGGTACAAAACCAATCTGAACGCACGTATTTGGCCGCTGACCTTGGTATGGCTCAAGCGCGGATAGACCAAGCGCAAACCCGGAATGAGGCAGAAGGGGCGGCGCTGCGACTAGCAAGATCTAACCTTATTGCGGTCGACCCGTTTGAAGCGGCGACGCGCATGGAGGCGGCCCAAACCCAGTTGGAAACGCTGTATTCGGTCACTGCGCGCCTATCGCGCCTAAGTTTGGTGGATTTTCTTAGATGATTAAACTACTTTTTCTCTTTCTGTTGATCCCCAGTCTCGCAGTTTCGGCACCGATCAGAATCAAGGACCTGGTAGAATTCGATGGCGTGCGTGGCAATGATTTGGTGGGCTATGGTCTCGTCGTCGGGCTGAATGGTACCGGGGATGGCATGCGAAATGCACCATTTACTGAAGAAATCATGACAAATTTGCTGGAACGTTTGGGAGTGAACGTCAATGGCGAACAGTTTCGTCCCAAAAACGTAGCTGCTGTTTTTGTGACGGGTGCGCTTCCACCTTTTGCGCGAATGGGCGGGCGCATTGATGTGACGGTTTCGGCCATTGGTGATGCAAAAAGCCTTTTGGGCGGCACATTGGTCATGACGCCTTTAAATGGCGCGGATGGTCAGGTCTATGCCGTGGCTCAGGGCACAATTATCGCTGGCGGTGTCGCAGCCGAGGGGGCAGCGGCACGGGTTGTCCAAGGCGTCCCAACCGCTGGCGTCATCCCCTCGGGGGCGCGGGTCGAACAGGAAGTCGATTTTGACTTTGCGGGTTTGCAGACAATTCGACTGGCGCTTCGTACCCCCGATTTTACCACCGCAGGTCGAATTGAATCGGCCATAAACACAGATTTTGGTCGGGGTGTAGCTGCAATGCTAGACTCGGGCACGGTTGCATTTGATTTGAAGGCGTCTCGGATGCCGTCCCCCGCGCATGCAATTGGGCGTATTGAAAACCTTTTTGTCGAACCGGAAACGCGCGCCCGCGTTGTTGTTGATCAGCGTTCGGGTACAATTGTAATGGGCGCTGATGTTCGGATCAGCCGCGTTGCTGTCGCCCAAGGAAGCTTGACCCTGCGTGTCGAAGAGGCGCCGGTAGTCGTTCAGCCCAATCCCTTTAGTGACGGTCAAACCATTGTTTTGCCCAGAACAAGCGCCAGCATTACACCAGCACCGGGTACAGGAATGGCGGAGGTGGATGGGTCTACTAACCTTTCGGATGTTGTCTCTGGCTTGAATGCCTTGGGTGTTGCCCCGCATGATATGATCGATATTCTGAAGAGCATTAATGCAGCCGGTGCCTTACACGCAGAGTTCTTGGTTCACTAGTCACAAAGACAAATTTGTCCACGCTTAGGTTTGCAAGGATGCAAGGCTTGGGCTGATGTTATAGCGACCTTTCAAATGGGCCGGTGCGCTGGCCGCCAATTTCGTTAGTGCGTCTTTAACGGCAGTTAGTCCCCAATGTTGCGCGGCTTCAAATGGTCCGCGCGGAAAGTTTAGCGCCAGCTTCATCGCGAGGTCGATAGACGCAGGGCTTTGTACGCCTTCATCCAGTAGACTGGCGGCCTCATTTGCCAAGCTCGACTCAATCCGCAGAACGATCGCATCATTGACCCGTGGCGTTATTTTTGTGCCGGACACAAAACCCCTGCCCGTTTTTGTGCCAAGATCCCCGGAGGCGACTTGGTCTACCAGGCTTTTAAATGGGTAATAGCGCGGATGGTTTTGCATTGCTTCATAAAGGCTTTTCGTGGCGGCAAGATTGATGTCGGCGCCAATCAAATCAATCAGGCCAAAGGGGCCAAGGCGGTAGCCCGCCGCCTGCATAGCGGCATCAATATCAACCGCGCTGAACCCCTCTTCCAGCATCGCCAGCGCCTCGCCGTAAAAGGGCCGGGCGCAACGGTTCACAATGAAACCCGGCTGGTCCGCACATTCGATAACCGTTTTGCCTGTTGTTTCCACAATCTGGCGTGCAAAGCGAACCGCATCCGGCGCATTGGTCGAACGGGTGACCAATTCAACCAGTTTCATCGCAGGCGCAGGATTGAAAAAATGGAG
>CBDTUV010000383.1:0-2215 GCA_965363575.1 uncultured Pseudorhodobacter sp.
AACGCGCCAAACTCACCCGACTCGCCCGCGCGATCAACGCCGCCTAATACAATGGCGTATTGGCGATAGGCTATAAATTTCTGAAAAAGTCTGGAGGCGGGTACCGGAATCGAACCGGTCTACTCGGATTTGCAATCCGGTGCATAGCCTGCCTGCCCACCCGCCGTCAGTCGTTGTGATTAGTCAGACCCGCGCGCGGCGTCAAGACCAATTGCCCAAGTTTTCTGTCCACCCCCAGAAATCCAGACAGAAATCCTGACAACACTAGCGCCAAATTACCAACCCGCCTCAGTCTCGGAAAAATCGGCTTTCCTTGATCTGCTCCCAAGCCCAAACCACCTCTTGCAGCCGCTCTTCGTCTGATCTGTCACCACCGTTCATATCCGGATGAAGATCTTTCACCAAACCTTTGTATTGCTTGCGAATCTCTGGCTTGGTCCAGGTGTCGCGCGCGTCCAAAATCTCCAAGGCCTTGCGCTCGGTTGATGGCAGCTTGCGGGTTGCCGCTGCCGGGTTAATCTTGCCGGGGTTTTGCGTCGCCTTCTCGCCCAAAATCTCCATCGGGTCATTCACACCCAAACGCGACCACACATGCCCTTCATCGGCGCGCTTGGTAAACGGCTTGGTCTCGCGCCCCCAAACCCGGTCTTTATCGGCAAAGGCCGCCAGCTCATCCTCGGTACTGCCCTGAAAGAAATTCCACTTCAGGTTATATTCGCGCACATGGTCTTTGCAAAACCACAAGAACTCATCCAGCTGATCTGGGTTTTTCGGCGCCCGGTACAGGCCCGGCTCATCGCAACCGCCAAATTCACAGGTCTTTTTCGACGTCTCGAACGCCCCAGACATCCCGCGCCGCCCGGTCTTGCGCTTCTTCTTATCCGAAGAAACGCGCATATCGAATTCAAATGGTGAACGTGCTGCCATGATCTTGCCTTTCCGACTCGAAGGCGAGAGTTTAGACTATTAGCCATGGGATAGAAGGGGGTTGACAGAAATATGAGTGTCGTAGACGAGATTAAAGACAAACTGACCGAGGCCTTTGCGCCAGACCAGCTGAATGTGGTCAATGACAGCCACAATCACGCAGGCCATGCGGGCGATGATGGCACAGGGCAGACGCATTTCAACGTCACCATCCGCGCCCCTGCCTTGGCGTCTTTGTCGCGTGTGGCCCGCCACCGTGCCGTGCACGCCGCCTTGGGCCCCGACCTGATCGGCCGCATCCACGCCCTTGCCCTTGATATTGGCTAAACCGCACTTGGCCCTTCATCTTGGCCCAAATACCTAAAAAAACGCCGGGGCACCCAAAGCCCCGGCGCAAATTCAGTCTATCCGCCCCACGCAGGCGTCATCTTTGCAAAAATACTCACGCAACGGCAAAAACTACAGGTCAGCCCTCGGCGACCAGACCCGCCGCTTCAATCCCGGCCACAGCCGCAATCAAATCATTGTCCGATGTATCGCCCGTGACCCCAACAGCGCCCAACAGCGCACCCTTGGCATCGCGCAGCAAAACGCCGCCCTTTACGGGTACAAACTGCCCATCAAACAGCCCATTCATCGCATCGACAAACACCGCCTGCGCTTCGCCGCGGGCCTGGATGGCGCTGCCGCCAATGCCCAGCATGATGCAACCGTAAGCTTTGCCGCGCGCAATCTCAAACCGACCCACGCTGGCCCCATCGCTGCGCTCAAAGGCCATCACATGGCCACCAGCATCCAGCACCACAACCGACAACGGCTTGAATCCCGCCGCCTCGCCCTTGACCAAAATGCCCTCAATGATCGTGCGTGCTTTGCGTAAATTCAGTGCCATGTTTTATCCCATCGCTTTCAATTGCAACCGGCGTGCGTGCAGCACCGGTTCGGTATAGCCCGAAGGCTGCTCTTTGCCTTTGAACACCAGATCACAGGCCGCTTGAAACGCGATCCCGTCAAACCCCGGCGCCATCGGGCTATAGGCGGCATCGCCTGCGTTCTGGCGGTCTACCACGGCGGCCATTTTCTGCATCGCGGCCATCGCCTGCGCCTCCGTCACCACGCCGTGGTGCAACCAATTGGCCAGCGCTTGGGATGATATCCGGCAGGTGGCGCGGTCTTCCATCAAGGCTACATCATGGATGTCCGGCACCTTGGAACAGCCCACGCCTTGGTCCACCCAGCGCACCACATAGCCTAAAATCCCTTGGGCGTTGTTTTCAATTTCCTCGGC
>CBDTUV010000384.1:0-2208 GCA_965363575.1 uncultured Pseudorhodobacter sp.
GCGGCGAGGAAACCCAGATCGCCGGAGCGCTTGCCTTGACGCCGGGTTTTGATGGTGTGATGTGCTTGCCGGGCACCCATTCCAAATGGGTCCATGTCAGCGCGGGCGAGGTGGTCAGTTTTCAAACTTTCATGACCGGAGAGTTGTTTGCGCTTCTCTCCACGCACTCCGTCCTGCGCCACTCCATTGCCGCTGATGGGTTCGATGGGACGGCGTTTGATGCAGGCCTGTCCGATGCCTTATCGCGCCCCGAACGCATTGCGGCCCGCCTGTTCACCCTACGGGCCGAAGGATTGCTGACCGATGCCTCGCCCACCTCTGCCCGCAGCCGCCTGTCAGGTCTGCTGATCGGGATCGAACTTGCCGCCGCCAAACCCTATTGGCTGGGCCAACCCGTCACCTTGATAGGCTCTGAAACATTGTGCGGCCACTACGCCCGCGCCTTACAGGCCCAAGGCCTAACCCCCACCATCCTGTCCGCCAGCGATTGCACACTCGCAGGCCTATCCAAATTGAAAGGTGCGCTATGACCCGCCCCCTGATCGCCATTCTGCGCGGCATTACCCCGGATGAGGCGCTCCCAATTACGCAAGCCTTGATCGATGCAGGCCTGACCAGCATTGAGGTGCCGCTGAACTCACCCGACCCTTACACGTCAATCGCCGCGATGGCGCGGGAATTTGGCGACCGCGCGTTGATCGGCGCAGGCACGGTGCTGACGGTGGAACAAGTGGCCCGCGTGGCGGATGTTGGTGGCAAGCTGGTGGTTTCGCCCAACACGGATGTCGCTGTGATCCGCGCCACCATCGCGGCGGGAATGCAAAGCTGGCCCGGGGCATTGACCCCAACCGAGTGTTTTGCCGCACTGGCTGCCGGGGCGACGGGGCTCAAGATTTTCCCGGCGTCAATCGTCGGCCCCTCGGGCGTCAAAGCCATGCGTTCGGTCTTGCCGCCACAGACCAAGGTTTATGCCGTCGGCGGGGCGGGCCTGTCCAACCTTGCCCAATGGCGTGCCGCAGGGGCAAACGGTTTTGGCATTGGTACTGCGCTCTATGTACCCGGCATGTCGGTGGCCGAGGTTTCAACCCGCGCCCGCGCCCTTGTCGCCGCATGGGACGCGCTGTGACCATTTTTGATGCCCGCATTTGCGCCTTGGGCGAAGGGGCTTTGTGGCATCCACTGCGCGAACAGTTGTTTTGGTTTGATATTCTGGCCAAGCGGATGCTCTCGACCGGCGACCAAGACTGGAGTTTTGACGAGATGGTTTCGGCCGCAGGTTGGGTTGACCATGACACGCTTTTGCTTGCCTCGGACTCTGCGCTCTCCACTTTTAACGTGAAAACCGGCGTTCGCAAAACCGTGGTTCCGCTAGAGTCTGATAACCCGACCAGCCGCTCCAACGATGGTCGCGCCGACCCAATGGGCGGGTTTTGGATTGGCACGATGGGCAAAGCGGCCGAACCGGGGGCGGGCGCGATATACAGGCTCTATAAAGGCGAATTGCGCCTGTTGTTCGCGGGCCTCACCATCCCCAATGCCATCTGTTTTGCCCCCGATGGCCGCGTGGCTTATTTCACCGATACAGCCACCCAAATCGTCAACCGCGTGGCGCTGGATACCATCGGTTGGCCCAGTGCCGCACCCGAACCCTTCATCGATTTTCGCGTCAAAGGGTTGAACCCGGACGGGGCAGTCACCGATGCCGCGGGCAACCTTTGGATCGCCCTTTGGGGGGCAGCCCGCATTGCGGTTTTTGACCCGCAAGGCAACGCGCAACATTCAGTCTCGCTGCCCGCCCCGCATATCACTTGCCCGGCCTTTGCGGGCACGACGCTTTACGCCACCTCGGCCACCCAAGGCATGGACCCCGCAGCCCTTGAAGCGCACCCCGATGCGGGCAAAACCTTTGCCATTCCAAACGCAGGCACAGGCCGACCAGAACCACAGGTCATCTTATGAAACGCACCCTTGGCACCTGCTATTACCCCGAACATTGGCCTGAGGCGCAATGGGCCGAAGATGCCGCCCGCATGGCAGAAATTGGCCTGACATGGGTGCGGATCGGTGAATTTGCGTGGAGCAGGATGGAACCCACCCCCGGCACCTATGATTGGGACTGGCTGGACCGCGCGGTTGATACGCTTGTGTCGCATGGGCTAAAAGTAGTCCTCGGCACTCCCACTGCCACCCCGCCGCGCTGGATGCTGG
>CBDTUV010000385.1:0-2195 GCA_965363575.1 uncultured Pseudorhodobacter sp.
CAAGCCAAAAGTGCCATTCTACCAGTTTTGGCGAATACATCGCTGTGCGCCCCCAAATTTGCGGCACCACCGAATAGAACGCGCCAAAGGTAACCATGGCCAGCCAGCCCAGTGCTCCGGAATGGACATGGCCGACCGTCCAATCGGTATAATGCGACAGCGCGTTGACAGGGCGGATGGCCAGAAACGAGCCTTCGAACGTTGACAGCCCGTAAAACACCGCCGCCACGAACATAAAGCGCAGAGTGGCATCGTCGCGCACCCGATGCCAAGCGCCGTTCAGTGTGGCCAACGCATTGCCCGCCGAGGCCCAGCTTGGCACCAGCAGCATGATGGAAAACGTCATCCCAAGGTTCTGCACCCAGGTCGGCAAGGCGGTGTAATGCAGATGGTGCGAACCGACCCAAAGGTAAAAGAACGTGATCCCCCAAAAGCTGATGATTGACAGCCGGTAGGAAAAGATGGGCCGCTGTGCCCGCACCGGAAGGTAGTAATATAGCATCCCCAAAAAGCCCGAGGTCATAAAGAACGCAACCGCGTTATGCCCATACCACCATTGTACCATCGCATCTTGCACGCCGGAAAAGAGCGGATAGCTTTTGGCCCCCGCAAAGCTGACCGGCAGGGCAAGCCCGTTGACGATATGCAACATGGCCACGACAACGATGAACGCCAGATAATACCAGTTCGCCACATAGATATGCGGCTCGGCCCGCAGTTTCAGGGTGCGCAGATAGAGCACAAGATAAGTGACCCAGACAATCACCAGCCAGATATCGGCATACCATTCGGGTTCGGCATATTCCTTGGATTGCGTGACGCCCATGAAATAGCCCGTCACCGCCCAAACCAGAAACAGGTTATAGCCGATTAGCACGAACCACGGCGAAAGCTGGTCTGCCAATCGCGCGCGGCAGGTGCGCTGCATGACGTGAAACGAGGTGGCAATCAACGCATTGCCGCCAAAGGCAAAGATCACCCCTGTCGTATGCACCGGGCGCAAGCGGCCATAGCTGGACCAGCCTTGCCCAAAGGTCGCATCGGGCCAAACCATAAGCGCCGCAACCCACAGCCCGATGGCCATGGCAAACACGCCCCAGATCATCGCCAGCACAACACCGACCTTGATCGGATCGTCATAATACTGCTGCAACCGTGCCGGATTTGGGGCCGGTGCCTCCAACACGCCCCCCACCGCGAACACAAGTGTCAGCCCCAAAGCCAAAGCTATGAACCCATGAACTGCTATTGGATCATGGCCGCCCAAGGCCGCCATGGTTAGCCCTAAAATTGCAAGACCGGCTGCAAGAACCATACCGATCTGGCGTTCACCCGGCGTCAGGGTCGCAATCATAATAGGCTCCGTTCACTATAAATCATTGAATGATAGATACGTGTTTTAGCGCAAATCAAGGTTAACATGGGGTAGCCCCAATTGAAGTCATGCCAAAACGGGCATTTCGGATTGAACAGGGATCAAAGGCTGAAGCGCCACATCCGCAAGGGTTGAGCGGTCAAGCTCGGCAAGAAACGCAGCTTCGGCACTGCGCAGCCGTGCTTTCAGGCCGCAGCAGTTGGTTAGCGTGCAAGCGCCCCCACTTGCCGCAAAGCATTCAACCAGCGGCTGCCCCGCCTCAAGCAGGCGCACCACGTCGCCCAAGCAGATTTGATGTGCCGGACGCGCCAGCATTGCGCCACCGCCACCGCCGCGTCTGGTTATGACAAACCCCGCCTGCGCAAGGGTTGCCATGATCTTGGTCAGGTGGTGGCGTGACAGTCCAAACTCTTGCGCCAATTCCGTCGTGGAAAACACCCGTTTGGGCGCTGATGCCATCCGCATCAGGGCGCGCAGGCCAAAATCGGTGAAAGAGGTTAGGCGCATTGCTGCTCCGGTTGAATTAGCATTTACAATACCTATTAACAGGGTTTATCCCTAATGCAAGACATGATTGTAAGGACGCTCTTGATGACTGCCCCCGACCTGACCCGCAGCGTTCGACCCACCGTCACCGCTGAATTGATGGCGCAGACGGGCCTGAATGACGCAAACCTGACGCAGCTTGTGCATGGGTTTTACGGCCGTGTGCGGGCTGATGCGCTGCTTGCCCCAATTTTTGCCGACCACATCTCTGACTGGGGCCCGCATCTGGAAAAGCTGGTGGATTTCTGGTCCTCGGTGGCGCTGATGACTGGGC
>CBDTUV010000386.1:0-2188 GCA_965363575.1 uncultured Pseudorhodobacter sp.
GGTGATTGGCGACAAATGGATGTCAGATTGCGCCCTAGGTCACGACATCAGGGGTCGTGCGGCCTGTATGGGCGTTGATTTGGCCAAGGTCGTGGGCGGCCTGGATGATCGGGGCAAGGGCCGTTTGCGGATCAAGGTGCAGGTTGTCTGGGCCGGGTTGATAGCGTTCAAGGTAGACGCGCAAGGTGGCGCCTTGGGTGCCCGTGCCAGACAGGCGGTAGACGATGCGGCTGTCACCTTCAAAGATGATGCGAATGCCTTGGTGGGTGCTGACAGAGCCATCAACTGGGTCGGTATAGGCAAAATCATCGGCCGAGGAGATGGTCATGCCGTTGGTTTGCGTGCCCGCAAGTTGGCCGAGCTTGGCGCGCAAGGCGGTTATCATTTCGTCGGCTTTTACAGTTTCAATAGCCTCAAAGTCATGGCGGCTGTAGTAGTTGCGGCCATAAGTTTGCCAGTGATCGGTTAGGATATCTGCCACAGATTGGCCGCGTACGGCGAGGATATTGAGCCAGAGCAGAACCGCCCAAAGCCCGTCTTTTTCACGGACATGGTCCGAGCCGGTGCCAAAGCTTTCCTCGCCGCAGATTGTGCAGCGGTTGGCATCAAGCAGGTTGCCAAAGAATTTCCAGCCGGTGGGGGTTTCAAAACACGGTAGCCCCATCGCGTGTGCCACGCGGTCGGCGGCGGCAGACGTGGGCATGGAGCGCGCGATGCCCTTTAGGCCAGCCGCGTAACCCGGCGCAAGGTGGGCGTTGGCGGCCAATAGGGCAAGGCTGTCTGAGGGCGAGACATAGATGCCGCGGCCCACGACCATATTGCGGTCGCCATCGCCATCGGACGCCGCACCGAAATCGGGGGCAGTTTCGCCCATCATCTCCGTCATCAATTCATGCGCCCACGTGGGGTTTGGATCGGGGTGCATGCCGCCAAAGTCAGGCAGCGGAGTGCCGTGGGTGACAGTGCCGGGCGCCGCACCGAGGCGATTTTCAAGGATCTCATGGGCATAAGGGCCAGTGACCGCACACATCGCATCAAAGCGCATGGTAAAGCCTGCGGCAAAACGGGCGCGGATGGCGGGGAAATCGAACAGGGTTTCCATGAGGGCGGCATAATCGGCCACGGGGTCGATGATTTGCACCAGCATGCCGCCGAGATGGGTGGTGCCAATGGCGGCAAGGTCAACCTCGGGGGCGTCTAGGGTGATGTATTGGGTCATGGTTTTGGTGGCGCCGTACATCGCCTCGGTCACGGATTCAGGGGCTGGGCCGCCGTTGGGCATGTTGAACTTGATGCCGAAATCCTCATCGATGCCGCCGGGGTTGTGGCTGGCCGACAAGATGATGCCGCCATCGGTTTCGTTCAGCCGGATCAGGTGGCTTGCGGCGGGGGTGGACAGCACACCGCCCTGCCCTACGATGGCAGCTGTGGCGCCTTGGGCGGCGGCCATTGCCAGAATGATCTGCACCGCACGGTCGTTATAAAACCGCCCATCGCCGCCGATGACAAAGGATTTGCCCTCGGCCCCGCCGATGGCGTCAAAGATCGCCTGGACGAAGGTTTCCAAATAATGCGGCTGCATGAAGACGCGGGTTTTTTTGCGCAGGCCCGAGGTGCCGGGCTTTTGGCCGTCAAAAGGTGTGGTTTGGATGGTGCGGATCATGGCGGCTCCTGTTCGGGGTCAGGGTTGGTTGGCAAAGACGAGGACGGATTGCGCGGGGGCGGTTTGAGGGCCGGTCGCAAGACATGGGGTCAGATCAGGGCGTGTGGTGTCAAGGATCAGATGCCATTCGGTGGCGGTATCTGGCAATTGCGCGGTTTGACCGGCCCCTGTGTTAAACAGAACATAGACGGCATCCGGGCTGGGATTGCCACTGGCGGCGGCGTGGCGCAGTTCCAGCCCAAGGCAGCGAAAGCTGGCGTCATGCCAATCGGCGGCGCTGGGTTCTTGGCCGCAGGCCTTGCGCCAGACGATGTCGCGCAACCCATCGGCACGCGTGGCTGCGTGCAAGAAACGGCTTTGGCGCAGCACCGCATGGTCACGGCGCAAGGCGATGAGGCGGGCGGTAAAGGCCGCAAGTGCTGCATCGGCCCCGCCCCATGTTATCCAACCTGTCGGGTTGTCTTGGGCATAGGCGTTGTTATTGCCATCCTGCGAATTGCCCAGCTCATCCCCTGTCAGCAGCAT
>CBDTUV010000387.1:0-2157 GCA_965363575.1 uncultured Pseudorhodobacter sp.
TCGTACCTCTTCACCCAATTCTTCTAAATCTGTGGCTGTGGCACCCCCAGTGTTGATCAAAAAGTTGGAATGCATCGGGCTCATTTGCGCGCCGCCACGGGTTGCACCGCGCATTCCGGCGTCATCAATCACTTTCCACGCCTTCAGTTCATGCGTATCCCCCGCCTGCCCGGTTGAGGAAAACCCCGCCGGATTGCGGAAGGTGGACCCTGCGCTGCGGTCTTTGGTCGGTTGGCTGGCATCGCGTTTGGCGATTTGATCAGTCATTTTATCATGCAATTCCTGCGGGTTGCCAGAATTCGCGCGGAACGTGGCCGACAGGATGACCGCCCCATCGGGCAGTGTTGACTGCCGATACTTCAAATCCAACGCGCTGGCGGGCAAGGTTTCCAACCGCCCGTCACGCGTAACAAATTGAATTTCCAGCAAAACATCGGCGACATATTGACCATAGCAGCCTGCGTTCATCCGCACGGCCCCGCCAATCGACCCCGGAATGGTACGCAAGAAAGTCAGATCAAGTCCTGCATCGGCGGCTTTGCGCGCGACATGGGCGTCAAGGGCGGCGGCACCTGCGATGACCTTACCCCCTTGAATCTCAATGCTATTAAACCCGCGGCCCAGCCTGATGACCACGGCGCGCAAGCCCCCATCGCGCACGATCAGGTTAGAGCCGACCCCCATTGGAAACACAGGTGTCTCAGCGGGCAAAGCGGCCAGAAACTGCGCCAGATCATCAGCATCGGCGGGCTGAAACAACCAATCAGCAGGTCCACCAACGCGCAGCCATGTCAGGTCCGCCAAAGGGCGGTTTGGGGTCAATGTGCCGCGCACGAGGGGAAGGTTTTGTGTCATGAGATAGGGAATACCCAGACACTATATATAGAGCAAGCCCCGCGCAGACCGGACAGCGATTTCCTGCCTTTGACCGCGAAAAGGCCTGTATGTTTTGCGTATGCCATCCGTACATACACCGTACAGCGTTTTGGCAGCGCTATTCCGCCGGATTAACCGTTTTCGACTTTAACCAGCGCCAGAAATAGACCACCGGCCAGCGCAGCACGGACACGCCCATGGCAAAGATAATCAGCCCGACGATGGGACCGTTGAGCCATGTGACCCAACCCAAAATCGGGATGCCCACCGCGATGAGGACGTAAGCCGCGCGCCAATGGTGATCGCGGCTTGGGAAAAAGCCTGTCACATTGGCCACAACCAGCCAGACCAATGCAGCGGTGATCGCCGGGGTCACGCGGCGGCCTCTTTGAGTTGGTCCGGCAGGCCGTTGGCCCAAGCCGAGATGGTCCCTGCCCCAAGGCAAACCACCATATCGCCGGGGCGGGCCTGTTCGCGGACCAGCCGCGCCAGATCATGTTCATCCAAAATGGCGCGGGCGTGACGGTGGCCGTGGGCGATAAGCCCTGCGACCAGATCATCACGGGACGCGCCGGGAATGGGGTCTTCGCCGGCGCCATAAACCTCGGCAATGGCGACGACATCGGCATCGTTAAAGCAGGTGCAAAAATCATCCATCAAGGTGGACAGACGCGAATAGCGGTGCGGTTGATGCACGGCAATCACCCGGCCCTTGGTCGCTTGGCGCGCGGCTTTCAGCACTGCCGAGATTTCGACGGGGTGGTGGCCGTAATCGTCAATGATGGTCACGCCGTTCACCACACCCACGCGGGTAAAGCGGCGGTTGACGCCGCCAAAGGCAGCCAGCGCCTCGCGGATTTCGGATTTTTTCATACCAAGGAAACGGCACACGGCGACCGCAGACAGCGCGTTCGACACGTTGTGATCGCCGGGCATTGGCAAAGTGCAGCCTTCGATCACGACCGGATTGCCGTTTGCATCAGGGCTTTCGCCTTGCAGGGCGATGTCAAAATGCGCGATGCCATCCTCATACGTCAGATTGATCGCGCGCACATCGGCCTGGGTGTTAAAGCCAAAGGTCACCACGCGGCGGTCGGTGATTTTGCCGACCAAGGCTTGCACTTCTGGGTGGTCAGTGCAGCAGACGGCGAGGCCGTAAAACGGGATGTTTGACACGAAATCAAGGAAGCCTTTGCGCAAGCTGTCAAAGGTGTGCCAATGCTCCATATGTTCGGGGTCGATATTGGTGACAATGGCGATGGTGGCAGGCAAGCGGTTGAA
>CBDTUV010000388.1:0-2149 GCA_965363575.1 uncultured Pseudorhodobacter sp.
CCCATGACAAAGCAGTTGAACAGCGTGACCGACCGGTCCGTCCCGGCCCCTGCCGTGATCCGACCTGCGGGCAGGTATTTGAACCCGTCCAGAGCGTTGTAAAACGCCTCTTCCCATTTCGCAGGCTCTGCCTCGGGGGCGGCCAACGCACGGGCAATGCGGCGCCAGGTGTCCTCGACCGACCGATCAATCGGGGTGCCATCCTGAGTTTTCAGGCGATACTTCATATCCCAAATGGCCTCGGCGATGGGGGCGGAAAAACGGGACATGGGGCGGTCCTTTTGGGCAGGGTGGTGAATATATTGGGGGTGCTTTCGCGCGAATCCACAAAATAGGCCGAGTTGGGGCAGAGGTCAACGTTGGGTTTCGCGGGCGCAAACCTTGCCGCCCCCTTGCCGCTGGCGGTGAACAGGTTAAATTCAAATTAACCTTTGGGGGGAATCGTGACCAGCACCGTTAACCTATTGAAACTCTGCGTCGGCACCGAAACGGTTGAAGAGTTGGAGACATGGCAAGCCATGCGCCGCAAGCTTTGGCCGGACAACATGCCGCGCCACATCACCCGGATGTGGCCAAAACGCGAGGCTGAGGTGCTGAATGGCGGCTCGCTCTATTGGGTGTTCAAGGGTGTGATTTTGGCCCGCCAACATATCACGGCGTTTGAGGAACGGCGCGGTGAGGATGGTATTTTGCGCTGTGCACTGGTGCTGGACCCCGAAATTTTCCGCACCGAAGCCGCCCCACGCCGCCCTTTTCAAGGTTGGCGCTATCTAAGCGTCGAAGATGCCCCGCGCGACCTGCCCAAAGGCCGCAAAGCCGAAGAGGCCTTGCCACCCGAATTGGCCCGCGCTTTGGCAGATATCGGGCTGCGCTAGGGGCGAAGGCCCACCAACCATGCGTGCGAGATGCTCTCTAAACCCCAGCCTTCACACCCAATTGCGCGGCCAGAACAGCCAGTGTCGCACGCGTATCTTTGTCCCATTCGGCACCACGCGCAGCAAACAGCGTGGCTTGGCTGGCATGGACCAACCCATCCGAGAGGATTTTCAGATGGTTGGCCCGCAGCGTTTCCCCAGAAGAGGTGATATCGGCAATCGCCTCGGCGGTCAGGTTTTTCACTGTGCCTTCCGTCGCCCCTTGGCTGTCGACAAGCTGGTAATCGGCAACACCTTGGTCGGTCAAATACTCACGCACAAGCCTATGATATTTCGTTGCAATCCGTAAGCGATGCCCGTGGGTTTTGCGAAAGGCCGCCGCCGCCGCGTCCAGATCATCAACGGTGTCCACATCAATCCACGCCACAGGCACGGCGATAATCAAATCAGCGTGACCAAAGCCTAAGCTCGCCAATTCCTGCACTTGTGCCGCCCAATCGGCCAGCTTGTCGCGCACAAGGTCGGACCCCGTCACGCCCAGATGGATCCGCCCCGCCGCCAATTCCCGCGGAATTTCCCCGGCGGACAGCAGCACGAGTTCCACGCCATCCACACCGTCAACCGCGCCGGCATATTCACGGTCAGACCCCGACCGCGCCATCACCACGCCGCGCGCACCGAACCAATCAAAGGTCTTTTCCATCAGCCGCCCCTTGGACGGCACCCCGATTTTCAGGCTCATACCAAACCCTCTCGCAAGCCCGCCACCAGCGCAGGCCGGATCACGCCGCCCACCGCCGGGATCGACCGCCCTTGCCCCAAATGCGCCGTCAGCGCGTCATAGCGCCCGCCCGATGCCACGGCAGGCATATCGTCCGGTCCGTGAAAGCTGAACACAAAGCCATCGTAATATTCCATCGAACTGCGCCCATGGCTCGCCTCAAACGGAATGTCGGATGGGTTGATGCCGTGGCGTTCCAGCGCGTCCAAACGTGTGGCAAAACGGTCCACCGCGGGTTCAATCGCGGGCAGCATAAAGGTGATGCCGCGCAAATGTGACAGCGCCGCCCGCGCAGGCGCTTGCAGCGTAAGCAGATCATAGAGCAGCGCTGCCTCAGGGGCTTGCAGCGCAGGCGTCTGCGCGTCCTCAATCAACCCCGCCACGCGCGCGGCAATCTCGGCCTCACTGCGCAGACCGGTCATCGGCCCAGCCACAGCGATCAGCGCATCCGGCGCGTCAGAGCCTAACCTTTTCAGCAAATCCGCCCGTGGTT
>CBDTUV010000389.1:0-2148 GCA_965363575.1 uncultured Pseudorhodobacter sp.
AGGAAAAACGTGGCGGCATCCGTAAGCTCTTGGCTGCCAGTGGCTGCGGCAAGGGCTGTGACCAGAACGGATTGCTCAACGATTCGGGTGATTTTGGGCACGTCACGTGGGTTCACGCGTTCAGGGATATGAACAAAGGTGAAAATCGACTTGCGCACCAAGTTGGCAAAATCCTTGTCATCTTGGTCAAGCCCGGCCAGCACCTGATCCCGAATGGTTTGCGGGGCTTGGTTCAAAATCGCACAAACCCGTTCAACCGGGCCGGTATCAAAGGCGCGTGGGGGCAGGTTTTCAAGCTCTGTCACCAAGGACATGCCAATACGGCGCACGGTTTCGGGGTCTACATTCCCCGTCAGCGAGACGGCAAAAGCAACGCGGCGGGCCCGTTCGCCTGCCAATTGTCCCAGCAATTCGGCGGCCTTGGGCACCGCCAGTTTTGACAGCATAACCGCCGCGATTTCAACGCTTTCATTTTCAAGCACCGGCAAAAGCCGTTCCGAGGGCAGGGCGGCAATACGGTCCCACGGATCAGCCTTGGACGACGCGCCCGCCAAGCGGCGCAACCGATTGGCCGCGGTCGAAGATATATGGCCATCCATAATTGACAGCGCCCCTTCAATGCCGCCGGGAAAGGACAGACCCACCTCTTCCAATTCGGTGACAAATTCGGTCACCACGCGGTTTAACGTGTTGCGGTCGATCAACCGCATTTTGCTCATCTGTTCGGCAAGTGAGGCTTGGATATGTTCGGGCAGGCTGGACAGCGTTATTGGCGCGCCTTTGGCGACCATAAGCCGCACAATCACTGCCGCCTTTTCACGGTTGGTAAGGGTGCGCCGCGCCGCGCGCCGTTCTTTATTGGGCACAAAGGCCTGCCCCACCGAGATTTGCGCAAGTTCGGTTGTACCGTTTTCCATATAGCCCCCATCTGGCAGACGTCTGGGGCCAAGGCTCGCAGGTTCAGGTTAACACGGGCTTACGCCAAACGCGGCAAAGCCCGTGTTTTTTCAAAATCAGCCTGTTACAGGCACGCAGGCCTTTGTGGCCGCATCCAGCACCTTGCCATCCCCACAACTCATTGTGGTTTGCGCATGGGCATCGCCTTGGCAGGCGGCCATAGCAAAGCTTGGCGTGAAGGCGAGAGTAAGCAGTACGAAAGCAATCTTGGTCTTCATAAGGCGTCCTTTCTGTTGCCGTTTCAGTCGTTTGGTGTCTGTCACGTGGCCACCGCATGGGCCAGCGCGGCCTCGGCCCATGTTCCCGTAACGGCTGCCGGTCGCAAAGGGCAGGGCGGTTTCCAGACGAAAAACCGAGCTTTTTTGCATCGGGAGACCCCTTTATACCCATAAACGTAGCACAAAATCAAAAAGGACAAGCAGGAAAATCTGCTTGCCCTAAATTTTTCGAACGCGGTTTTAGGCAGTTTATGGGCGGTTACGCGCCAAAAACACGGCGGAAAATCGTGTCTACATGCTTGGTGTGATAGGCCATATCGAATTTCTCATTGATCCCATCAACACCCAGCGCGGCCACCACCTCGGCATCAGCCAGCAATTCCTCACGGAAATCACGGCGCTCTTCCCAGACGCGCAGGGCGTTGCGTTGCACCATGGCATAGGCCGCCTCACGCGAGACGCCCGCTTGGGTCAGGGCCAAGAGCACACGTTGTGACATCACCAACCCTGGAAATTTGTTCATATTATCCAGCATGTTTTGCGGGAAAATCAGCATCTTGTCGACGACACCCGTCAAACGGTGCAGCGCGAAATCAAGGGTGATGGTGCTGTCCGGGCCAATCGCGCGTTCGACCGAGGAATGCGAAATATCGCGTTCGTGCCAGAGCGCCACGTTTTCCATCGCGGGGATCACCGACATGCGCACAAGGCGGGCAAGGCCGGTCAGGTTTTCGGTCAGCACCGGGTTCTTTTTATGCGGCATCGCAGAAGAGCCTTTTTGGCCCATGGCGAAAAATTCGGCCCCTTCCAACACTTCGGTGCGCTGCATGTGGCGGATTTCAGTCGCGACGTTTTCGATGGACGAGGCGATCACGCCGAGCGTGGCAAAGAACATCGCATGGCGGTCGCGCGGGATGACTTGGGTGCTGATCGGTTCGGGGGTCAGGCCCAGTTTGGCGCAAACATGTTCTTC
>CBDTUV010000390.1:0-2147 GCA_965363575.1 uncultured Pseudorhodobacter sp.
GCTTTTGGAAACCGACCGCTGCATTTCAGCAAAGCGCACTTTCAGCATGACCTGCTGCGTGCCGCCCACGCTCATCAAATTGGAAATCCGTTCTGGGGCATAGCGATTGGCCAGATCCAGCGCGCGGTCAAGCTTTGCCGTGCTGGACACGGTGCCTGACAAAACAATCCCGTCATTGGCTGTTCGCACTTCGATCTGCTCACCCGGCAGAATCTGACGCAAACGCTCTTTGAATTCGGCGATATCGGGGGTGACATGCACCTCGACGTTCGAAATCAGGCGGCCATCGGCGCCCAGCAATGTCATGGTCGTGCGACCTGGTGCTTTGCCCAGCACATAGATCGACTTGTCTGACAAGGTTGAAATATCGGCAATGCCGGGGTTGGCGATCGACAGTTCCGCAAAGGGAGTGTCACTCTCTACAACCACCGCTCGGTTCATAGGAACCTGTAGGGCGCTGGACGGCGCCCCCGTTTGCACGCGCAGGGTTTGCGCTTCAGCCCGGTCAAAAACCGGCTGTAAAAGAGCAAGGCCAAGTGCCGTAGCCCCAAGTAGGGTCCGCATTGTCATATCACTGCCTTTCGATCACATCCCATTACGGGCACGCCTCAGAACGGGTCTCTTTCGCCCATATTTAACGATACCTTGCAGGGTTTCGTCTTTTTTTGCAAGAATCAAAACCTTAAAGGCCGTTCTTGATGTGGATAAGTTGCAACAGATGGGGTTTCTGCCGCAACGGGTCGTGGTTTTCACGGCCAAACCGCTAGATGCAGTAGGCCGTGATCTATGATTAATTCGTGCAGGGGATCGCAATATCGACAACTTCGGCACCGCGACGCGTCTTTATTGTACATTCGCGAACCTGTTCAATCACCACAGGGGCAGCAGCTTGGATACCCAGCAGGGCCGCGCTGTCCACTTCGACGCTTTCAACAATGGTGTCGTCGTTGGTGCCAACCAATGACAGGGCCAGCCGCCCGGTTGCTTGGGCTTGGGCAAGGCGTGCCACTTGTTGCGGTGTCGCCTCAACCGTCACAGTGCGGGCCACGGTTGCGCCGCTCGCCCGGTCGCTGTTGGACACTTGGTCAATGGCAACCACCTTAATGGTCGTTTCAATCAGCTGCGTAAAATTGCCCGCGCTTCGGTCGGTAGTCCCTGTCCAATAGACATCCACTCCGTCGCCCGGCTGGACAAAGCCCGACACGCCCGAGGCGACATCAACTTTGATCGCAAAGGCGCGCTTGCCTTTAGACAGGCGTGACGTGATTCCGATATCGGCACCCGGTTCGGACACTTTGGCCGCAATCAAAACTTCGGTCTTTTCCATCTTGCGCGTAATATAGCGCGACTCCAGCGTACCAACAGGGAACAAAACCGCCTCATCCGAGAAACTGCCCTCTGGCAAGGATTTCACCGGAAAAATGGCCTTTTCAACGTCTTCCTTGGTAATCGCAGTCCCGTATTCCATCGGTTTATTGACGATATAGACTTCAACAAGATCGCCAAGCTTCAGCCGAACGGCGCGCTCTCGTGCAACATCATTCTGGGCCTGGCTGACATAGCCTTGCACCATCCAAACCGCAGCCCCGGCAAGCGCCAGACCAAGGACAAGGACCAATCCGAATACCACTCTCATTGCATCTACCTCTTTTAAACGGGGGTTTTTCGCGAATTTATCTTTTGTAGCCCACAGGCTGCGACGCAATATCCGCAGCGATCTTGGTCGCGCTGCTTTCAGTTGAATAGGCGATAGGAATAAGAACCAGCAACCCAATGCCAATCACGGCTGCCGAAAGGACAACCCAGTCAACGGTTACGGCACCATCTTCGCTTTTGACAAAATCTTTAATCTTTTTCATTCCGAACGTCCTTTTCGGGTGTGTTTTCAAAAGGGCTAAGCCTGCATTAGAACTGACTTAATCTTCATTCTTCTTTGCGGCCAAACTGCGGTGTTTGTGGTTCCAAACTTAGGCATTTTGCTTGCAAGGCGATGAAAGAACGCAGGTCAAGCGGGCGCAACACAGTGTCTGCCCAATGAAAAAGACCGCGCGCATCAAGCGCGCGGCCCAAATTGCCAGCTAAGTCGCCAACCGGTCAGATAGACCAGATTATGGTGCTGGTGCTGTGCCTGGTGTCCGGCCGTTGTA
>CBDTUV010000391.1:0-2116 GCA_965363575.1 uncultured Pseudorhodobacter sp.
CCACGAAACCAGGTCACATCGCCAATCGCCCCACTTGCCACCAACTGGCGAGCAAACTGGCTGGCGGGGGTGCGGATATAGTTGAACCCGGTCATGCTGATCTGGCCTTTGGCCGCCGCCGCCATTGCGCGACTGTCCTCCAAAGACGCGCCCAGCGGTTTTTCGCAAAACACCGGCTTGCCCAGCGCAAAGGCCGCCAGCGCAATCTCGCGGTGGGTTTCTTGGGGTGAGGCAATCACAATCGCCTCGACCTTCGGGTCATTCACCAAAACAGTCCAATCGGCCGTCGCGCGGGCAAACCCAAACGCGCGGCGATAGCGTTCCGCACTCGCATCCGTGCTGGCACAAACCATCTCCAACCTTGGGCGCAGCGCGGTGTCAAACACCGCCCCCACAGCCGCCATCGCCACGGCATGGGCCTTACCCATATAGCCGCCGCCAATGATCCCGATACCAATGCTTGTCATGGCGACCCTCCAAGGGTTTATTCGGCGGTTGAATCTGTTTGCAACCGGTTGCAAAACTTGTATCCTTGCACCGATAAACGCGCAAGCGACATTTCAATCGCCCGCGCTGGCTTGGGGAAACATCAAATGACAGATGGCACGATAACGCTGACCACCGCGCAGGCGATCATTCGCTACTTGTCCAATCAATACATCGAAATCGACGGGGTTGAACGGCGCATGTGTGGCGGCGGCTTTGGCATTTTCGGTCATGGCAACGTCACCTGCTTGGGCGAGGCGCTTTATGACGCCCGCAATGACTTGCCGCTCTACCGTGGCCAGAATGAACAAAGCATGGGCTTTGCCGCTGCGGCCTATGCCAAACAATGGCTGCGCCAGCGCTTTATGTTTTGCACCGCCAGCGCCGGTCCGGGTACGGCCAATTTGCTCACCTCAGCCGCCCTTGCCCACGCCAACCGCTTGCCAATGCTCATGCTCTGCGGTGACAACTACCTAACCCGATTGCCCGACCCGGTGCTGCAACAGCTTGAACATTTCGGCAATCCAACCCTTGGCGTGAATGACGCCTTCAAAGCCGTCACCCGGTTTTGGGACCGCATCACCCATCCGGCGCAAATCCTGCAATCCTTGCCCGCAGCACTTGCCACGATGTTTGATCCCGCCGATTGTGGCCCCGCCTTCATCGGCCTGCCCCAAGATGTGCAAGGCTGGACCTATGATTACCCCGAAAGCTTTTTCGCCAAACGCACCCACCGCATTCGCCGCCAAGCCCCTGACATGGCCGAGATCAGCGATGCCGCAGCCCTGCTGAAAACCGCCAAACGCCCGATGATCATCGCAGGTGGTGGCGTGCAATATGCGGGCGCCGTGGCCGAACTGACCGCCTTTGCAGAAACCCACAACATCCCCGTGGTCGAAACCATCGCTGGCCGCGCCAACCTTTTGCAAACCCACCCGCTCAACATCGGTCCCATCGGGGTTACAGGGTCCGACAGCGCAAATACGATTGCCGAACAGGCCGATGTCATCCTCGCCATCGGCACCCGTTTGCAAGATTTCACCACCGGTTCCTGGACGGCCTTTGCCAAAACCGCACAGATCATCGGGCTCAACGTTGGCCGCCATGATGCGATGAAACACCTCTCGCTTCCCGTGGTCGGTGACGCGAAACTAGGCCTCCCAGCCCTGACCCAAGCCTTGAACACCCACCGCGCCCCCACATCCTGGACCGATTTTGCTCAAGCCGAACGCACCAAATGGGTCGCTTATACCGACCAGATCACCACCCCCTCCAACGGCCCAAATTCCTATGCCAAGGCCATCCGCGTGGTCAACGACCTCTGCCACCCCCGTGACCGCATCGTCGCTGCCGCCGGCGGTTTGCCCGCCGAGGTGACGGCCCATTGGCAAACCAAAGACACAGGCACCGTGGATGTAGAGTTCGGCTTTTCCTGCATGGGCTATGAAATCGCCGGCGGCTGGGGCGCGCGCATTGCACAATTCGAACGCGAGCCCGACCGCAACACCGTGGTTTTCACGGGTGACGGCTCGTATCTTTTGATGAATTCCGACATTTACTCCTCTGTCCTGACCAATCGCAAGCTGATCATTTGCCTGCTCGACAACGGCGGCTTTGCGGTTATCAACAA
>CBDTUV010000392.1:0-2104 GCA_965363575.1 uncultured Pseudorhodobacter sp.
GGTTCGTGGCGCAAATCGGCGCGCGGGTAGGGGCGCGCTTCGGCCCGCGCCTCCGACGATCTCACGCGCTTGAGCTTTCTTGAGAAGAATGGTGCCGGTGATAGGACTTGAACCTACGACCCCATCATTACGAATGATGTGCTCTACCAGCTGAGCTACACCGGCCTTCTTCTCTTCTTCGGCCCTACTATGGCCCTACTAATTCTACTCTCTTGCCTCGAACCCGTTGGTTTAGCAAGTCATTCTCGCGGGGATCCACTAATTACGAATGATGTGCTCTACCTGATAAGCTACACCGGCCATCTTCTGTTCGGGTCTTTGGCTGACCCTGTGCGCCAAACAACCAAGGCTGGTTGGCGCATGGGCGGGCTAATATCACTGTCATTTAAGACTGTTTACCCCTATTTTCGGTTTTCTCCTCCACCGCGCCCAAAACGATTTCGGCATCTTCTGGGACGTCATCAGTGGCAATTGTTGGTTGCGCGGGTTTGCCGATGATCAATGGCAGCAATTCTGTGCCGGTCGCACTTGGCCCTGTCGCATCTGCGGGTTCGCGCCATGACAAGGTGTCAAAACCTGCGCAGTTGTCACAGATCGGTACCCACTGCGAATGGATCGCCTGGCATTTATCGCAGCACCATTGCGGGCCGCGTGGGGCTGTCAGCGCACGGGCAAGCCAGCCGCGGATCACGGCATCATCCGCACCTTCGCCACGCTCTACCGCAGCCATGATTGCCAAAGTCCGGGCGTTGGGATGGCTGGTGGCAAGATCGCCCAGCGCGCGGCGGGCGGCTGGGAAATCCTCAGCCGTCAGGTTCAGCTCAGCCAACAGCAGGCGGGTTTCGATATGGTCGGTGTTCAGCCCGGTAAGGGTGCGGAACCGTTTCAGGCGTTGGGCGCTGGATTCGTCAGGCGCAATTTCGGCAAAGGCGGCGGCAAGATCGGGGTGCGGCTGCACGGACCATGCCTTTTTCAAAACCTTGGTCGCGTTGCGGGTATCACCCTTGTTGATATAGCTGCGCGCAGCCATTGCAGCCGCCGGGATCAGGTCGGGCGACAGGCGGTTCGCCTCAATCGCGGCCTCGCGCGCCTCTATACTTGCATTGTCGTCGATCACGCCGCTGGCCTCTTGCAAGGCCAATACAGCATCGCGGCGGCGGAACACATCGCGCGGCAAAACACCCGATTTCAGCTTGGCGCCCAGCGTGACGCGCGCGCCTTTCCAATCGCCTTGATCGGTTTGCAGGCCCAGCAGGGTTTCTTGGATTTCTTCATGTTTCGGCTTCAAGGCAAAGGCTTTTTCCGCAAGCTTCAGCGCGGTTGCGGTATCACCTTCGGCCATCTTTTGACGCATAAGGCCGCGCACGCCGACAAAGCGCGATTTGTTGTCTTCGAGCAGCAGCTTATACGCCTCGGACGCGCGCTTGGTGTCGCCGGTCATCTCGGCGGCTTGGGCGATCAGCAGGGTGGTCAGTTCGGGCCTATCCAAAAGCTTATCCGCCTTGGCCGCCCGCGATAGCGCCACGCGCCCTTCACCCGATGCCAGCGCCATTAGGCCATCAGACAGCGCCTGATAGCCTTTGCGTTCGCGGTTGCGGTCGAAATAGCGTGAAATAGCGGTCTCATCACCGTTCAAAAAGCGCAAAACGGCAACCAGCAGGCCGATCAGCTTTAGCAACAGCCAAAGCCCGGCCAACAAAACCAACAGCGCAATGGCGGCCTGCAATGGCCCCAGCGTAAATTCGACGCCAAGCATGGCGATGCGGATACCGCCGCCTGTGTCCATGAGCACGCCAGCGCCATAGGTGATGCCCGCAATCGCGGCGACAAACAGCAAAACTTTGATGAGCGACCAAATCATTCCAGTGGGTTACCTTTCGCTCAACGCTGTCGCCAATGCGACAGTCGCTGCTTGTGCGTCAATGCGCAGATTGGCCAGACCAACCCAATCAGCCAGCGCCGTTTGCGCCGCCTCGGGAAGTGCGGCGATTTCGGTTAGGGCGGTTTGCAGATCACCTGCTGTCACGGCGGCACTTGCGCGTGACAAAACGGCGTCTGGGTCGTCACCTTCTTGTGGGGTCAATGACCGCGCGCCGGTTTGGCT
>CBDTUV010000393.1:0-2103 GCA_965363575.1 uncultured Pseudorhodobacter sp.
TCTGCCATGGCAGAGCTTTTTGACGCGCGATTGGAACCAGATGCGCCCCGGCCGACCGTATTGATCCGCAAAGGCGACCCGTTTGAAGAAATCCTTGCGGCGGCCAATGACCGAGACGACGACCTGATCATTATGGGCGCCCCCCGCCGCCGCCGATTTCTGGAAAGTTTGCGCGGCACCACTTTGGAACGCGTCATCCGGGCCAGCACCCGCCCCGTTTTATCGGTTCGCACCCCCGCCAAAACGCCCTATCGTCGCGTTCTATTTGCGACCGACCTGTCTGAAGCATCCGGCTTTGCGCTGCAAGCGGCAGACCGTTTGGGCTTATTGGCCAAAACCGATATTACCGCAGTCCATGCCCTGTGGCCGTCGCTGCCGAATATGGTCACCGACGGCGGCCTGCCAAGCGGGTCACTACGAACGCAGATAGCCGCCGAAAAATCTGTGGCAAAAAGAGAGATGGCCGCGTTTCTGAGCGGTCTGAACCTTGGGCAGCACAAGCTTGACAGCAAGGTTATAGAAGGGACGCCCCAAATGGCCGTACGCGCCTGCATTGCAGACTTCGCCCCCGTTTTGGTTGTGCTGGGCACCCGCGGGCGCTCGGGCATCCTTCGGCTTGTGCTCGGCAGCGTTGCCGAGGATTTGCTGAGTTGGCTTGCGGTTGATGTTTTGGCCGTTCCACCCGAGGAGACTGGATAACCCGAAACTGGCTAACACCCCGTGGCAAAATTTAACGTATTCGAAAAAGGAGGACACCATGTACCAACATATTCTGATCGCGGTCGCACTTGGGGCTGAAAAAGACCCTGAACAGTCACTTCAAGTGGCAAAGCTGCTTGCAACCAAGACAACACGCGTCACGGTTTTGCATGTCAAAGAAGAAATCCCCGGCTATGCCATTGCCTATATCCCGAAGGACTATGAAATCGGGCTGAGAGAGGCGATCCGCACCCAGTTGAATGAGTTGGCAGAGGGGTTCGAGAATGGACACGGCGTGTTGATCGATGGTCATTCTGGTCGAACCATTCTTGAATGGGCCGACGAGAACGCGGTTGACTGCATCATCCTTAATTCGCACCAACCGAGTTTTGAGGATTACATTCTTGGCAGCACCGCCACACGGGTTGTGCGCCATGCGAAATGTTCGGTGCATGTGATCCGCTGACACGCGCGCGGGCTGCCCGCCCAAGCTTGGATGATGACACAAAACTCGGCGCCAATAGCCACGATCAATGCACCGCCATTGAACGCTATTGGCGCTGTCCAAGACCCTTCATGTGATTGCGGCACGGCAAGTTTGGGACGTATTTCCAAGGGGTAAACGATAGTGGTGAGCAATGACTTTCCTAAAGCCAAGCATGGATAGGCAGATGCCCGACGGTCCATGACAGCGCCCGCCTGACCAAAGGCGCTTCTGGCTCTGTTGTCATGCGGGATGGTACTGTGGACCTCTTTACGCGCCAGACAATCGTCCCGTTTTCATAGGTCAAAGCATAGGCCTGCTTGGGCCCGCTAGCGTGATGAAAGGCGGTCAGCGCCTCTGTCACCAAGGCGGGGTGTTCAACTACAACGCCCAATTCAGCGTTGGTATAGGCAGACCGCATGTCAAGATTCAACGATCCGATAAGGACTTGCTTGTGGTCGATGATAAACACTTTTGAATGAAGCACGTCGCGCTGCATGCCTTGCTGGCGCGGTGGCGCAAATTCGAACAGGTGTGCGCCCGCGGCCAACAGTGGCGCGCGATAGTGCCGATAGGCACCGTGAACCAAAATGTTGTCAGAGGCGGCCAGTGCATTGGTTAAAAGGGACACTTTCACCCCGCGACGGGAAATCGCCTCAAGATCCGCCAACCCTTCTGCGCTCGGCACAAAATATGGCGTGATCAGGTGCACATCATGTTTTGCTGTGGCCAGCAAATCGCGCACGTGTTCGTACATCCATGCTGATTTTCTGCGCCCAAACGCCTTTTCTGCCGGATCGGCCAGCACCCGCACTTTGTCCGTCCAGTGGATGGCTTTGGTCAACGCCGTCGGGGCGATATCGTCCCCCAAAGCATCGGATAAAAAGCCCACAGCCTCGGCCGAACCGCAGCGCCGCGCC
>CBDTUV010000394.1:0-2101 GCA_965363575.1 uncultured Pseudorhodobacter sp.
TGGTCCGTGTTTGCGCGCAAAGGCTTTCTGTCGGAATGGCGCAAAGGGCGGCAGGTTGCCTCGGTTGATCTGCGCAGCGTTCCGGGCCTTCCGGGCGCGCATAACCACCAAAACGCCTGCGCCGCCTATGCCGCGGTGCGCGGCCTTGGGATTGGACCAAAAGTGATTGAGCAGGCCTTTCACAGCTTTGCAGGCCTGCCGCATCGCAGCCAATTGGTGGGCGAGAAGGGGGGTGTGCGGTTTATCAATGACAGCAAGGCCACCAATGTCGACAGCGCCGCCAAGGCGCTTCAGGCCTTTCCCAAAATCCGCTGGATCGCAGGCGGTTTGGGCAAAGACGGTGGTATCAAGGGCCTGTTGCCGCATCTCGGTTCAGTCAGCAAAGCCTACCTCATCGGCCATTCCGCCCGCGATTTCGCGCTGGAATTGACCACCACCCCGTATGAGATTTGTGAGACGATGGCGGCAGCCGTAGCCCGCGCCGCGACTGAGGCTGAGGCAGGCGAGGTGGTGCTTTTGGCCCCCGCGGCGGCCTCTTTCGATCAATATCCGAACTTTGAAAAACGCGGCGAGGATTTTACCGCGCAAGTTCAGGCCGTGTTGGCGCAGTAACGCCACCGGGCGCGTCACGACGGAATTTTTGCGAATACTCGTCGAAATCAAGGGTATCAGGCCTGAAAAACCCCAGAATTGGCGTGTCAAACCACGCTTCCCCCTAGCCATGGCAGTCGATCGTTGCTATGCTTTCTTATCGATCCGGGGAAACATCCGGGCGGTTAGGCAGTAAACAGGCAAATCAGGCGGTACCCCATGACTGAGATGGTCTATGGCTCTATGCCCGGCAGGGTGGTGGAGCCGATTCTCCCCCGTTGGTGGCGCAGTATTGACAGGTGGTCTTTGGCCGCCGTTTTTGCGCTGTTTGGCATTGGGATTTTGCTGGGGCTTGCAGCCTCGGTCCCCTTGGCACAGCGCAACGGGCTGGATGCATTTTACTACGTCAAACGCCAAGCCTTCTTTGGCAGTATCGGGCTGGCCGTGATGATGGGCTTGTCGATGTTGCCGCCTGCCATGATCCGCCGTTTGGGCGTGATCGGGTTTTTGGGCGCCTTCACCGCTATGGCAATGCTGCCCTTTTTCGGCACCGATTTTGGCAAAGGCGCTGTGCGCTGGATCAGCTTTGGTTTCGCCAGCATCCAACCGTCTGAATTTCTAAAGCCGGGGTTCATCGTTCTGACCGCTTGGCTGATGGCAGCTGCCCAAGGCGTCAATGGGCCGCGCGGCAAATCCATGTCCTTCCTGATCACCATTATCGTCGTCCTTTTGCTGGCCTTGCAGCCTGATTTTGGTCAGGCCGCCTTGATCATTTTTGGCTGGTCGGTGGTCTATTTCATCGCGGGCGCGCCGATGGTTCTGATTGCGTCGGTTTTGGGGCTGGTCGGTGCGGGCGCTATGTTTGCCTATAACGGCTCTGAACACTTTGCCCGCCGGATTGACGGGTTTTTGTCGTCCGAAATCGACCCGCGCACGCAAATCGGCTATGCCACCAACGCGATCCAAGAAGGCGGGTTCTTTGGCGTCGGTGTGGGCGAGGGGCAGGTCAAATGGTCGCTGCCCGATGCGCATACCGATTTCATCATCGCCGTCGCCGCCGAGGAATACGGCCTTATGCTGGTCCTTTGCATCATCGTTCTTTACGCGATGATCGTCGTGCGCTCCTTGTTTCGTTTGATGCGCGAACGTGACCCGTTTATCCGCTTGGCGGGGGCCGGTTTGGCCTGCATTTTTGCGGTTCAGGCCATGGTTAACATGGGCGTGGCCGTGCGCTTGCTGCCGTCCAAAGGCATGACCTTACCTTTCGTCAGCTATGGCGGCAGTTCGGTGATCGCGGCGGGCATCACACTCGGCATGCTTTTGGCGCTGACCCGCTCCCGCCCCCAAGGCCAAATCGGTGAAATTCTGTTCCGGCGAGGGCGCTGATGGCACCGCTTCTTCTTATCGCGGCAGGTGGCACGGGCGGGCATATGTTCCCGGCCCAAGCGCTGGCCGAGGCGATGGTGGCACGGGGCTGGCGGGTGAAACTGTCCACGGATGCACGCGGCGC
>CBDTUV010000395.1:0-2101 GCA_965363575.1 uncultured Pseudorhodobacter sp.
AAGGCGCAGCACGCATCCCCTGTGCGCAGTGAATTAGAGCGCGCGCTGAATTTTCTGGGCGTGGTTGCGCGCAAACAGCCCTAACCTGCCACGGCCCGCAGCAGACGCGCGCGGGCGGGCGGGATGCTTGCAATCTCTACCCCCGTAAAGACATGCATGGTGCGCAAGTGGCGGTCAAACACCGCGTGATCGCTGACCCAGCCCCCCATCATCAGATAGGTCCGCAGCAAAGGCGGCAAGGCGGCTGGGCCACATGGTAGCGTGTTATGGGCAGTGTTCGGAGGCATGTCGGGGGGCGTGTTGGGGGCTGTGGCAAAGGGGAACACCTCGGGCGCTTTGGGGCGCGGGGTCCATTGCAGTGGCGCGCGGTGTTTGCTGTGCAGCAAGCGAAAGGCCGGTATGTGCGGGGCAGCATCGCAGCCGGGGAATGAGCTGCACCCAAACAGCAAGCGCACGCCTGTACGATCGACCCATTGGGTCAACGCCCCCCAAGCCACACGCAAGATATCGGGATCGTGCTGTGCTGGATGAAGGCAGAACCGGCCGATTTCCAGCAATGGCCCTTGGAACCGGGTCAAGGCGGTCAGGTCATAAAACTGCGCGGAATAGCTGTGCAGGATGTCGGGCCCTGTCGCCAATGGCAGCATCCGAAAGCAGCACACGAGCGTGGCCAGCCGGGTATCTTCGATCAGGATATGGGTGCAACGGGCATCAAAGGCATCGGTGTCGGTGTTGGTTTGAGCGCCGGTGTCTGGGTCGGTGTCTGGGTCGGTATCTGGGCCCATATCGGAGGGGGCAAAGCACAGGCTGCGCAAGGCCAAGGCTGCGGCGAGATCATTGCGGCTGTGTGCGATGCGGGCAAGGTAGCGCCCTTTTTGCAGGTGCAACACCGCGGCCTCCTTGGTCGGGGATCAAGATATTCGGCGCGAATATGCGGGTGCGGCAAGGGTGATGCAAGCCAATCTGGTGGGTTGGCGCGGGATAAGGGGGCTTGCGCGCGAATCGGTATGAGGCGTTGATGCGCCGCTGGCGGCGATTTGCGCAAAACAAAGGGCTGGTCGTTTCAAACGAACCAGCCCCCCCGAAATTTCATGCCTTCGTGGTTATTCCAGAAAGTCGCCTGCGCGGAATTGACCGAAGCTGCTGAACAGCTGGCGCAAGAAGCTGACACCTTTAATATTGCTGTCGGTCACGCGGCGCGACAACGGCACCACGCGCCCTTCGGCCAGACCAAAGCGTTCGACGTTTTCAACCACGCCTGCCTCGGTAAAGGTGATCGCAACCACTTGACGATCAATCTCTTCTGGCTTTTTCGGGCCTACTTGCTTGAATTTGCTTTGCACATAGTACCAGCCTTTGTCGTTCAACAGCGCCGCCGCAGAGGGCCGCCCGATGATCGAGGCCACATCATCTTGGGTGGAAACACCGACCTGAATAGCCTCCATATCCACATCTGCCGGCACATAGCCGTGGTTGCGGTAGATGGCGGAACAGCCCACGAGTACCAGCATGCACCCTGCCATGATCATATACGCCATACGCGCCCGTATCTTGCCTGCCTGCACTTCCATCGCACCCTCTTGCCTATGAGGCACAAGCCCCGTATTCCGATCCGGTTTTCCGGCGTTCCCTTTGGCTTACAGAAGGATAGGCTTTTGTTCAAGAAAGGAACGCAATCTTGGGCAAACCTTGCGCAGCACTTCCGTGGGGTGCGGGCAGGCTTTGCCCTTTGACAGACCAAAGGACGTGATATGACCCAGACCAGCGACCCAGGCTTTGCACCGATCCCGCTGAGCGAAGAATTCAAGGCAGCAAGTCTGTCGAGCCGCAAGCCGAACCGGTTTGATCTGGCGCCCTCGGCGCAGGTGCGGGCGGCCGTGGCGGCGTATTTGGGGATCACCGCCATTCGCAAGCTGCGGTTTGTCGGCGCGATTACCCCCAAAGGGCGGCATGACTTTATCCTGGAGGCGGTGTTGGAGGCGGTGGTTGAGCAGCCTTGTGCCATCAGCCTTGAGCCTGTCGTGACCAATCTGCGCGAAGACGTGCTGCGCGTTTATCTGGCGAAATGGGACGCGCCTGCGGGCGAAGAGATGGAAATGCC
>CBDTUV010000396.1:0-2098 GCA_965363575.1 uncultured Pseudorhodobacter sp.
GTTTGGTGAGGCCCAGTTTGGTGAGGCCCGGTTTGGGCGTAACGGCGTGGTGCCAGAGGGGCGGTTGGCCGAGGCGGTGGGGCCGTTGCCCGTGGCCGCGTTGCGGATTGACCATGACACGGCGGCGGGCTTGGGCCGTTTGGGCCTGCGCCTGATTGCGGATGTGATGGCGCTGCCGCGCGCGCCTTTGGCCCAGCGGTTTGGGCCGGGGTTGATGCTGCGCTTGGACCAGATTTTGGGCGTGCAGCCCGAACCCGTGGCGGCGGGGCTGGACCCGGTGCATTACGGCGCACGTATGAGCCTGCCCGAGCCGATTGGCTTGCAGGCCGATGTGATGGCAGGCCTTGCGCGGTTGCTGGACCGGCTGTGTGCCAAGCTTGCCGGACAGGCGATGGGCGCGCGGCGGATGCTGTTGGAACTGCACCGCGTCGATGGGGCCGTGGCGCGGGTTGAGATTGGGTTGGCGCAAGCGATGCGTGATCCGGCGCGGATTGCCGCCTTGTTTGCGCGCGGGGTTGATGAAGTGGATGCAGGTTACGGCATCGAGGTGCTGCGCCTGACGGCCCCTGTGGTGGAACCTTTGGCCCCCGTTCAGGTGAAGGCTGGTCAGGTGGGCGAGGCGCAAACGCGCGGGCAAGACGGCATGGCAGATCTGATCACGCGCTTGGGCAATCGCTTGGGGTTTGAGGCGATCCAGCGGTTGTTGCCTGCCGAGAGTTTGATCCCCGAGCGCAGCTTTTTGGTGGTGGCGGCGGCCTATGGGGATGCGGTGCCGGTGCCGCCGAGTGCCTACCCCCGCCCGATTACCATCTTTGCGCCAGAGCCTGTGACGGGGGCGTCGGGGCATCCGCCCGCGCGGTTTCGTTGGCGCAACATGCGGTTCACCACGCAGCGCGCCACGGGACCAGAGCGGATTGCGCCGGAATGGTGGTTGGATGACCCGGCGTGGCGCAGCGGTTTGCGCGATTACTGGCGGATTGAAACGGCCGAGGGGCCGCGCTTGTGGCTGTTTCACACGCCGCAAACCCCCGGTTGGTCGGTGCAAGGAGAGTTTGCATGAGCGGGCGTGTGATTGGCTATGCCGAGTTGGGGGTGACATCGAACTTCACCTTTTTGACTGGCGCGTCACACCCTGAGGAATTGGTGACGCGGGCGGCAGAATTGGGCTTGCGGGCCTTGGCGATTACCGACCGCAATTCGCTGGCGGGGGTGGTGCGGGCCTATTCGGCGTTAAAGGAATTGGCGCGGGTTGCGGCAGAGGAGGCCCGTTCGGGGGAGAGTGCTGGCTGCGGCGTGGCCATTCGCAGCCAGCAGGTGCAGGACCACTCGTCACGGCAAAAGATGGGGCCAGACGGGGGAGGCGCGGGTGTGGGCGGCCCGGTTTTGCCGAAGCTGATTGTGGGCAGCCGCTTGGTGCTGACCGACAGTGCGGTGGAATGGTTGGCGCTGCCGATGGATTTACCGGCCTACAGCCGGTTGACGCGGCTTTTGTCTTTGGGCAAGCGGCGGGCGCCGAAGGGTGAGTGTTTTTTGACCCGCGCAGACCTGCTGGAGTGGGGGCAGGGGATGGTGCTGATCGCCTTGCCGTCTGAGGCCGGGGAGGTGGGGGATATTGGGGCGGTTGCGGCGCGGTTTCCGGGGGCGGTCTATCTGGGGGCGGCACCGCGCTATGACGGGCGCGACCAAGGGCGGTTGGACCGTTTGGCGCAAGCGTCGCAAGGCCTTGGGGTGGCGTTGGTCGCGGTGGGGGATGTGCTGATGCACCGGGCCGCGCGCCGACCCTTGGCCGATGTGCTGACCTGTTTGCGGCTGGGCTGCACGATTGACAATATCGGGCTGAACCGTCTGCCCAATGGTGAACGCCGCCTGAAATCGGGGGCGGATATGGCGCGGGTGTTTCACAGGTACCCGGCCGCGCTGCGCCGCACGGTGGAAATTGCGGACCGCTGCCATTTCTCATTGGACGAGCTGCGCTATCAATACCCCGATGAGGCGCTGAACGGTGAGCCTGCGCAAGACCGGCTGGCGCGCCTGTCCGAGGAAGGGTTGCGCTGGCGTTACCCTGAAGGGCCGCCGGCCAAGATTATCGGGCGGGTGG
>CBDTUV010000397.1:0-2093 GCA_965363575.1 uncultured Pseudorhodobacter sp.
GCGCAGATATTGGAGGGTCGGGTTGTTGTTGAGGAAGAAGCGCCATGGCAACCGTAACGGGGGCAACCGTAACCGCCCCTGACGTAAGGTCCGCCAAACGCTTGGTGATCAAGATCGGGTCGGCCTTGTTGGTCGACCGGGTGTCCGGGTTGCGGCACGACTGGCTGAAAGCGCTGGCGCTGGATGTGGCCGAGGCCAAGGCGCGCGGCACGGATGTGGTGATCGTATCCTCGGGGTCCATCGCCTTGGGGCGCACGGTGTTGGGCCTGCCCTTTGCAGAATTGCCGTTGGAACAATCACAGGCCGCTGCCGCCGTGGGGCAGATCCGGCTGGCGCGGGCCTATGAGGAAGTGCTGGCCCCGCATGGGATTACCACGGGGCAGGTGCTGGTCACGCTGGAGGATACGGATGATCGGCGCCGCTATTTGAATTCTCGTGCCACGATGGAAACCTTGCTGGGCTTTGGCGTGGTGCCGATTGTGAATGAGAATGACACGGTGGCCACGGATGAAATTCGCTTTGGCGATAATGACCGTTTGGCCGCGCAGATTGCGGTGACGGTTGGCGCGGATCAGTTGATTTTACTGTCGGATGTGGATGGGTTTTATTCGGCCAACCCAAAAGAAGATGCATCGGCGGTGCGGTTCGATGTTGTGGAAAGGGTTACCCCCGCGATTGAGGCGATGGCGGGCGACCCGGTGTCGGGCATGTCAAAAGGCGGGATGAAGACCAAGATTTTGGCCGCCAAGACAGCGATGGCGGGCGGCTGTGCGATGGCGATTATGGAAGGGTCGAGCTTGCGGCCCTTGCAGGCCTTGGCGCAAGGGGCGGCGCGAACGTGGTTTGTGCCAGCGGCTGACCCGCAGCAAGCGCGCAAACGCTGGATCAACGCGATGAAGCCGCGCGGCGAGGTGCGGTTGGATGCGGGGGCAGTGGCGGCCCTGCGTGCGGGCAAGTCGCTGTTGCCGGCGGGGGTGTCTGCGGTGGTGGGCAGTTTCGGGCGCGGCGATCCGGTGGCGATTGTGGGACCGGAGGGCGACGTGCTGGGCAAGGGATTGGTACGCTATACGGCGGTGGAAACGCGGGCGATTGCCGGGCATCGGTCTGGGGAGATTGAGGCGATTTTAGGCTATGTCGGGCGGGCGGCGTTGATCCACCGGGATGATATGGTGGTGTGAGAGGTGGCGGGGGCGCTGCCTGACCAAGCCGGGGGCGCTGCCCCCCAGCCTGCCCACGGGGCAGGCGTGCTTTTCTAAAACGCCCCACTGGGGCGTTTTTTACGCGGCGCACCCCGAGGTATTTATGCCAAGATGAAATGGGCGCGGTTTAGCGGTTTAGGCCGATGTTCAGGGTGCCAAGTGCCCATGTGGTGACATCGGTAAGCAGGGTTTGATTGGCTGCGTTGAAGCCTTCGACGAGGTCGAGGGTTTCGGTGGAGGCGACGTCCGTGCTGCTGGTGAAGCTGCGGGAGGATAGAACGCGCGCGTCATCTTCGCGGACCATGCGGGCGGTGAGGCGCAGGCGGATGGTGGCGGATTTGCCATCGGCTGCGGCCTCGGCCTGAAAATCGGTCAGTTCTGTTAGAAGGGCGTAGTCGCCTGAGGCGCCCAAGGGGTTGCGGCCGACGTAGCGGAAGGCGCCTGTGTCTTCAAAGCTGCGGACCAGCAGGGTTTGTAGCATCACTGGCACATCTTCGGCCCATTTGCCGTCGGGCAGATAGGCGGCTTGCAGCGGGTGCGGGCGGATCAGGATGCGGTCATTGGAGAGCGCGCCGGGGGCGTTTGGCAGCTCTACGACGAGTTGCCGCGACGAGGTGGCGCGGGCGGTCACAGGGTTTGCGGGGGCTGTCAGGTCATAGCCATCAAGCGGGGTTGCGGCACCGCTGAGGGCGGAAAGCGCCGAGCAACCCGACAGCATCGCAGTTGTTGCGAGGGCGAGGGCGAGGGCAAAAGTGCGTTTGGGGGTCATGGCAGGACCTTTGTTCAATTGCGTTTGTAGACGGGGGTATCGCCGCCAAGGAAGAAGCGCGCGGGGTCGCGTTGGATTTGTTTGGTCAGCTGTTCAAGATTGGTGATCAGGCTGCGGGTTTCGCG
>CBDTUV010000398.1:0-2016 GCA_965363575.1 uncultured Pseudorhodobacter sp.
TTGCGGATCCGTTAACCCAAATACGCCGCCAATTCGGGCGGAGGGTTTGCCAGCAAATCGGCAGTCGGTTGCGGCGCATGGGCCACGCCGCCCGCCACAAGGCAGGTCAGCGGCGCAAAGGCGAGCGCGTCTTTTGGATCATGGGTGACCATCAAAACGGTTAGTGTATTTTCTTGCGCCAAATCTGACACCAAGCCCAGCATTTCGGCCTTTAACGCCGGGCCAAGGGCGGCAAAGGGTTCATCCAACAGCAAAATCGGCTTGTCGCGCAGCAAGGCCCGCGCCAACGCCGCCCGGCTTTGTTGCCCGCCCGACAGTTGCGCGGGCTTGCGTGGACCGAACCCTGCAAGACCAGTGCGGTCCAGTGCGGCGTCAATCCGGGCATGATCTTGGGCGGTCAACCGCAGGTTCGGTGAAATCCCAAGCCCAAGGTTTTGCGCAATCGTCAAATGGGGAAACAGGTTTTGATCTTGGAACACCGTGGTGATGGGCCGCGCGCCCGGATCAGCCCCGGTAATATCCGCCCCTTGCCACAAAACCCGCCCCGATTGCGGTGCAAAAAACCCGCCAATCACCGACAGCAAGGTCGATTTCCCTGCCCCTGACGGGCCAATCACGGCAATCCGCGCGCCCTCACCCGCTTGCCAATCGGCGGTCATGCGAAACGCCGCTTGGGTGATGATCAAACGTTCAAGCGTCAGCATAGCGGCGACCCCATTGGTCAAAGGCCCAAAACAGGGCAAAGGACATTAGCACCAACAACAGCGCCGCACTCGCGGCAACCTCCATCCGGTAGGCACCCATCAAGCGTTGGACAAGCAGTGGCAAAGTGGCCTGCCCTTCGCCAGCAAACAGCGCGATGACGCCAAGATCGCCCATCGACAGTGCCGCGACAAGCCCTGCGGCAAAACCCATAGGGCGGGCAAGGCGCGGGATGACCACCCAACGCAGCCAAGCCCCGCCCGCCATTCCCAAAGACTGTCCTAGCCGGTGATAATCGGCATAAAGCGTACGCGCCTCGGGGGCGAGAATGCGAAAGGCAAAGGGCAAGGACAGGGCCGCATTGATCACCATCGTGACAGGCAACGCAAGGTCAGCGGGGCGGAAAAACGGCTGCAAAATCAGGAATAACCCGGTGCCAAGCACAAGGCTGGATGCCGCCAAAGGCATGGTTGCGGCAAGTGACGCCCATCCCCGCCCTTGTGCTGCTGCCAGCGCCAGAACAAGGGCGGCCCCGATGCTGATAGCGGTTGAGGCAAGGGCAATGATCACGGACCGCACTGTAGCATCCCATACCGATGCGGGCATATCGGCCAACCCCGGCACGCCGTTCAACAAAACGGCCAGCAGGGGCAGCGCCAAGAACAGGGCAGCGGCGATGATGACCAGCGCGTCCACCCCACGCCGCCACCCCGGTGGTGCAGGCGGGCCACCCTTGCGCCCTTGCCCTGCGCCAAAACTGGCCGGCAAGCTGATCCGCGTCGCCACGACATAGGCCGCCGCACAAAGCGCAAATTGCAACAAGGCCAAGCGCGCCGCTGCGGGCAGGTCAAAATCAAACCGTAAGGCTTGATAGATCGCCAGCTCCACCGTGGTCGCCCGTGGCCCACCACCCAGCGTCAGCGCTACGGCGAAGCTGGTCAGGCAAATCACGAACACCACCAATGCAGCGCCCGGCAGCACCTCGCGCAGCATCGGGCGTTCAATATGGTGCCGCGTGGCGGCGGGCGTGAACCCAAGGCTGGCGGCAAGGCGAAAACGCTCGGCCGGGATGGCTTGCCAGCCGTGCAAGACCATCCGCACCGCCAGTGGCATGTTGAAAAACACATGCGCCAAGACCACGCCTTGCAGCCCGTAAATCGAAAACCCCGGCAGGCCAAACACGGCCAATCCGTCATTCAGCCAACCTGCCCTGCCAAACACCGCAAGTAAGCCCAAAACCGCCACGATCACGGGTAAAATGAACGGCGCCCCCAGCGTGGCAATCAGCGCACCCCGGCCAAAAAACCGCCGCCG
>CBDTUV010000399.1:0-1989 GCA_965363575.1 uncultured Pseudorhodobacter sp.
CTGTTGGATTTGTCCAAAGCAGGCGGCGTAGAGGCCAGGCGCGATGCGATGTTTTCGGGTGCCAAGATAAATGAGACCGAGGGCCGCGCTGTGCTGCATACCGCGCTGCGTAACCTGAATGCCGCCGTGATGTTGGACGGTGAAAACGTGATGCCACCGGTGCGCGCCACCTATGCCCGTATGGTGACCTTTGCCCGAGATCTGCGCGAAGGCGTGATAAAGGGCCAAGGCGGGGCCTATACGGATGTGGTCAATATCGGGATTGGCGGGTCGGATTTGGGGCCTGCGATGGCCTATCTGGCGCTTGCACCCTATGGCGACGGGCCGCGTTGCCATTTTGTCAGCAATGTGGACGGGGCGCATATCCATGATTGTTTGCGCGGGTTGAACCCGGAAACCACGCTTGTGATCATCGCCTCCAAGACTTTTACGACGATTGAAACCATGACCAACGCTGAAACCGCGCGGGTTTGGATGGCGGCCAAGGTCGCGAACCCTGCGGCGCAGTTTGCTGCTGTGTCCACCGCCGCCGATAAAACTGCGGCCTTTGGTATTGATCCGGGCCGCGTGTTTGGATTTGAGGATTGGGTAGGGGGACGTTATTCCATGTGGGGGCCGATTGGATTGTCGCTTATGCTCGCCATCGGGCCTGCGGGGTTTGATGCGTTCTTGGCCGGTGCTGCCAATATGGACCAGCATTTCCGCCATGCGGCACCTGCCCATAACCTACCGATATTGCTAGCACTTGTGGGGATTTGGCATAACCAAATCTGCGGCTATGCGACCCGCGCGGTGCTGCCCTATGACCAACGGCTGTCGCGCTTGCCTGCGTATTTGCAGCAATTGGAAATGGAAAGCAACGGCAAGCGCGTGTCGATGGATGGGGCGGAACTGGAGGAACACTCTGGTCCGGTGGTCTGGGGTGAGCCGGGCACCAATGGTCAACATGCGTTCTATCAGCTGATCCACCAAGGCACCCGCGTGGTTCCTTGCGAATTTATCGTGACGCGTCAAGGGCATGAGCCTGACTTAGCCCATCAACATCTGTTGCTGGTGGCCAATTGTCTGGCACAATCCGAGGCGTTGATGCGCGGGCGGTCTTTGGCCGAAGCGACTGCGATCATGGCAAAAAAGGGTTTGACGGGGGCGGAACTTGACCGTCAGGCCCGCCACCGGGTTTTCCCCGGCAACCGGCCCTCCACCACGCTTGCCATCCCGAAACTGACACCGTTTACTCTGGGCCAAATCGTGGCGCTGTATGAGCATCGGGTGTTCGTCGAAGGCGTGATCTTGGGCCTGAATTCCTTTGACCAATGGGGTGTGGAATTGGGCAAAGAGCTGGCAGTGACCTTGCAGCCTATTCTTGAAGGGCGCGCATCAGCTGACGACAAAGATGCCTCAACCCAAATGCTGGTCAATTATTTGACAGCAGCGCCCAGCGCTTGAAGACCGCGCGCGGGATCAAGCCGCGCGCAGCCAATTCGTGTCAGGCTTGGGCCGCAATCGCGATCACTTCGACCTTGTAGGACGCGTTTGCCAGCTTGGATTCGCCTGTGGCGCGGCCCGGCGTGTGGCCAGGTGCGACCCACGCATCCCAAACCGCGTTCATCTCGGCAAAATCTGCCATATCGGCCATCCAGATCTGCACCGACAGCAAACGGGTTTTGTCGCTGCCGGCGGCCGCCAAAATCCGGTCCACTTCGGCCAGACAATCCTGGGTTTGCTGGGTGACGCTGGCGTTGGGTGTGCCAACCTGGCCGGCCAGATAGATCGTGCCATTGTGAATGACCGCTTCGCTCATGCGCGGGCCTGTGCCGATACGGGTAATCTCTGCCATGGGATGCTCCTGTTTTTGCAAGTGACGCCCTTGCGTAACGCGTGGCGTTGTCCATGAAAAGGGGCGATTGCAAAGTGGAGGAGGATGGAGCGGGTGAAGAGCGACAGGATTGAAAATCGAACCTTGTTTATCCGATCATTACTTCTTAATTT
>CBDTUV010000400.1:0-1984 GCA_965363575.1 uncultured Pseudorhodobacter sp.
AGCAGCACGTCAAAGTTAATGCCAACGCCCACGGTGATGAAAAACAGCCCCATCAGAATGCCTTTGAATGGCTGGATATCCGCCTCAAGCTGATGGCGGAATTCCGAGTTTGCCAAAACCACGCCGGCCATGAACGTCCCCAACGCAGGCGACAGACCGACCAGCATCATCAAAAACGCGATGCCCAGCACCATCAGCAAGGAGATAAACGTGCTCATTTCCGGCAAGCGCGATGCATGGACAAAGCGAAACACAGGGCGGGTCAGGAAATGCCCGGCCAGCATGATCCCGACCACAATGCCCAAGGTCATCAGGGTCACGGCCCACCCCGGCAGCGATTGCACCAAGGTCAACAACGGCTCGGCAGCCCCGGCGCTGTGCGTATCAACGGCAACAGCAGCGCCATTGTGGATCCCAAAGGTGGCCGCTGTGATACCTTCGGGCATGCCCGTCCCAGCAATCGCCAGCAGCGGGATGATCGCCAAAATCGGGACCACCGCGATATCCTGGGTCAGCAAAACCGCAAAGGTTGCGCGCCCGCCACCCGTGCGCATCAGGTTCTTTTCTGACAGGGTTTGCAGCACGATCGCGGTAGAGGATAGTGAAAACAGCATCCCCAGCGTCAGCCCGACTTGCCAGCTGAACCCCAGCCAATCGGCGACCAGCGCAATGCCGCCCGTGGTCAACACCACCTGCAACCCGCCCAATCCGATCAGCTTGTGCCGCATATCCCACAAGGCGCGGGGTTCCAGTTCCAGCCCGATCAAGAACAGCATCATCACCACGCCAAACTCGGCAAAGTGTTGCAAATCCTCGGTTTCTGTCCCGGTCAGCCCCAATATCGGGCCCACCAAAATACCCGCCGCCAGATAGCCCAGCACGGACCCCAGCCCAAGTCTGACCGCCAAAGGCACAATAAGCACCGCCGCACCAAGGTAGATTGAGGCCTGAAGCAGAAAGCTTTCCATGAATATCCTTATCGGTTCGTATCGAAAATTACGTTAGCGGGGCGCGCTTGGATTGGCCCATTAAGTCGGTAATGCAGCATCGGGTTTAAATTGGTCCATGACAATCTGGCTTTGCGCCCGCGATACAGATGGGTGTGGCAACAGCACTTCATGGATCAGCCGGTTCAACCCCGCCAAATCCGCGCACCAGACGCGCAGCAAGTAGTCGGCCTCACCCGTCAGGGTCCAGGCGCTGATAATTTCGGGGCGGGTCGAGATAAGGCTCGCAAAGCTGCGCGCGCCGTCGGGGGCATGGGTGGCCATCTGGATCTGCACAAAGGCCTGCACCGTCAGCCCCACCCGGTCCGGGTTCAGCCGGGCGGTATAACCGGTGATATACCCCTCCGCCTCCAGCCTCTGGCGCCGCCGTCCGGCTTGGGACGCGGACAAATGCAAGCGCTCGCCCAGTTCTTGGGCGGTCAGCATCGCGTTTTTCTGAACTTCGCTCAGCAATCGGGAATCAAGATTATCCAGCAATGCGCAAACTCCGCAGTAAAATCCCAAAAAGTGCGCGGTTTGCGCACCCTCTGTGCCAAGCATATGCAAAAACGCGCGAAAATGCGACCACTATTGCGGTAAACTTTTGTAACGCAATCAGAGGATATCATGGGCCCATTTCCACATTCCGCACCGCAAGCCACCATTTCGACCCAAAATCCTGCCGGCACCGACGGGTTTGAATTTGTCGAATTCGCCCATCCTGATCCCCATGTGCTGCGCGATCTGTTCGCCCGCATGGGCTATGTGCTGACCGCCCGCCACAACACCAAAGCGATAGAGCTTTGGCAGCAAGGCGACATCACCTATATCCTCAACAGCGAGCCCGACAGCCACGCCACCCGCTTTGCCGACATCCACGGGCCGTGTGCCGCATCAATGGGCTGGCGCGTGGTCAATGCGCAGGGCGCCTATGACCATGCGGTCAGTTGCGGCGCCACACCCTATGATGCCGCCGACAAGGCGCTGGACCTGCCCGC
>CBDTUV010000401.1:0-1966 GCA_965363575.1 uncultured Pseudorhodobacter sp.
GATCCAGCGCAAAACGCCCTATCTTTTGCCGTAATACAGCCCCACCACATGCTCGGCCTCGGCGAAAAACAACCAGCGCGCGACGAATGCCCCGACCAGATGCACCACCACCGCCGCCAGCATCAGCCAAACACCCCCGACCGCCGCCATCAGCGCAGGCACCACCGCCGCGAACAGCACCGCAATCATCCGCAGCTTGCGTGCATGTTTGCGCCCCACCACAAAGATCATCTCGCGCAGCAAGTAATTGCCGCCGGTGTGGGGTTGTTCAAACACCGACACTTCGCCTTGCAACCCCGTGGCTGCGCCCATCGTGACCCCCGCCCGCGCAAACTGCCCGTCACCGACATAGTTTTGCACCAACATGACCACCGCCAGTACCAACAACAGCACAAACGCAGGCCCCGCCTGCATGGCCAAAAGCGCCCCACCGGCCAGCGAAAACACCACAAACATCACCGGGGTCAACCAATGATGCCAGCGCGGAACCGCCTTGATTTGCGTGTAAATCATGGCGGTACAAATCACCGTCACCACCGCCAGACCCGCCGCCAACCCGCGCCACACAAACGGCACGCCAAACCCCAACCAATCGCCCAGCGCTATCGGTGCCATCGCAAACAGCGCCAAGACCGCCGCCCAACCTTCGCGCGACAACCAACTGCTGCGCCATTGGCTAAACGCCTTTAGCGCCCGTTGCGGGTTCCCCAAATGCGCGGTCGACGCAATCAGCCCGCCCACGGCCAGCGCATACCCCACAGCCCAAGCCCAAAACGCCCAAAGCCCGGTCAACGGCAAAAACCCAAGGGCCATAAACATCATAAACCCAAACCCAAGCCCCGACAGGACCGAGAAGATAATAACAGACGGTGCCGGATGCATCAGATTTTCCCCAAAACGCGGTCAAGCCAGCCGGCAAAACCCTTGGCCTCAATATCCAATAACGGTGCCAACAACGACGCCTCGGTCCGCTTGTCCTTAGGCCGCGGCGGCAGATACTTGTTCGTCGGCTTCGTCCCCATATCCGGCATCAAATCAAACCCGCCGCGCTTGGCGGCCAGTTGGCTGACCTTGCTATCGGGGTCAGCAAAATCGCCAAAATGCCGCGCCCCGGTCGGGCAGGTCCGCACGCACGCAGGTTCACGGTCTTCTTCCGGCAAATTCTCATTGTAAATCCGGTCCACACACAGCGTACATTTCTTCATCACGCCGGCATCTGCATCCATCTCACGCGCACCGTAAGGGCAGGCCCAAGCGCACAGCCCGCACCCAATACAATCGCTCTCATTGACCAGAACAATCCCATCCTCCACCCGCTTGTAACTCGCCCCCGTCGGGCAAACGGTCACACAAGGCGCGTCCTCGCAATGCAAACATGATCGGGGAAAGTTGATGATCTGCGCCGCCCCTTGCGCAGGCTGCACTTGGTACGAATGGACCCGGTTCAAAAACACCCCCGAAGGGTCCGCGCCGTAAGCATCTTGGTCCGACAATGGCGCGCCGTAACCCTGATCATTCCACCCCTTGCAGGCCGTCACACAGGCATGGCACCCCACGCACGTGTCCAGATCAATGGCCAGCCCCAGTTTTTTTTCGGTATGTCCCGGAAGGCATGTCATACCTGCACCCCTTTCAAATTCAACGCCGGAAAGGCGGGTTGCGCCTCGGCGGGCGCTTCCACCTTTTCAACCCTTACGCGCAAATCGAACCACGCGGCTTGCCCCGTCACCGGGTCCGAATTGCTCCACCGCATCCCATCGCCTTTTTCGGGCAACAGCTCTGATATCAGATGGTTTAGCAAAAACCCTTTCACAGCCTCAGGTGCGTCAGGGTCCAAGCCCCAAGTGCCCTTGCGCTTGCCAATCGCATTCCACGTCCAAACCGTGTGTTCGTTCAGCGCGGCCATATGGGCAACAGGCACCACAATCTCACCATTGGGTGATGTCACCCGCGCCCAATCGCCCTC
>CBDTUV010000402.1:0-1965 GCA_965363575.1 uncultured Pseudorhodobacter sp.
GCGGCAAGATTGAAGGGCAGATGGCGCATTTGCCCGATGGGTTTCGCCAACAGATCGAGCGGATCACCACAGATGCGCTGACCCGTGCGGTGCGGGTGGCAGGCCACGGTCGCAATGCGCCTGATTTTGGGCCACGCGGCGCGCCGGCACTTGCGGCCTTGACCGGGGCCGTGGGTGGTGCGGGCGGGATTGTGACCGCGCTGGCCGAATTGCCGATCACCATCACCGTGATTTTGCACGCCATTTTGCGCGCGGCCGAGGCGGAAGGGTTTGACACCACGCTGCCCGAAGTGCGGGCCGAGGCGTTGCGCGTGCTGATGGCGGGCGGGCCAATGGCGGACGATGACGGGATCAACACGTCGTTTATTGGTGCGCGAATGACCTTGACCGGGCCAGCGCTGCATAAGCTGCTGGCCAAAATCGTGCCGGGATTTGCGGCAGTGCTCAGCCAAAAGCTGGCTGCGCAGGCGGTGCCTGTGTTGGGTGCCGTGACTGGCGCTGCGCTGAATGCGGCGTTTTTGACCCATTACCGCGAGTTGGCGCATATTCGCTTTGGGCTGTTGCGGCTGACGGTTTTGCACGGGGCAGCCCCTGTGCGCGCGGCGTTTGAGCGAGAGTTGAAGACGCTGAAAATTAGTAAGGCCTGAGGAGGGCCTTAGCCTTTTATCCCATAGCGGGTCATTTTATCGGCCAAGGTGCGGCGCGGAATGCCCAGCGATTGCGCAGCGCGCTCGACCGATTGCGGGTGTCGCGCAAGCGCTGCGGTGATTTCGCGTGCTTCATAGTCAGCAACGCGGTCGGGCAAGGTGTCGCCTTTGGGGGCGTCATCCGGCAAGGACAGACCAAGTCCCAAGGCAAAGCGTTCGGCGGCGGTTTTGAGTTCGCGGATATTGCCCGGCCAGTCGTGGCGTTGCAGATTGCGGCGCAAGGATATGGTGATATCGGGGTCCGCGCGGCCATAAAGGCGGGCGGCAAGCGTGGCATAATGAGCGAAAATCAACGCGATATCGGGGTCAAGCCCGCGAAGGGGCGGTAAGCGCAGTTCGGCCCCCGCAAGGCGGTAAAACAGATCGGCGCGAAAGGCTCCTGTGGCGATGGACTGGCGCAGATCGGTTTTAGAGGTTGAGACGATGCGCAGATCCAATGGTCGCAGGCGGTTTTCGCCAAGCCGTTCGACATGGCGTTCTTGCAGCGCGCGCAGCAGTTTGGCCTGCACGGGCAAAGGCATCGCCTCTACCTCATCCAGCACCAAGGTGCCGCCATTCGCGGCCTCTAGCTTGCCCGGTTTTTCAATCGCACCGGGAAAGGCGGCGGCGGCGTGGCCAAACACCTCCAGCTCAAACAGGCTTTCGGGCAGGGCCGCACAGTTTAGCGCGACATAGGGGCCTTGGGCGCGGGGCGAGGCTGCGTGCAGGGCGCGGGCGGACAGTTCCTTGCCCGTGCCGGTTTCGCCGGTCAGGATCACATCGACATTCAAAGGGGCCAAGGCGGTGAGCTGTTCGCGCAAGGCCACAAGAGCAGGGCTTTCGCCCAAAATCAGGTCGGATTTGCGGCCCAGTTCGGATTGCAGGCGCGCCAGTTCATCCCGCGTGGCCTTGGCCCGCAGGGTACGATTCAGGACGGACAGAAGGTGCTGCGCGTCATAGGGTTTTTCCAAGAAATCCTCGGCCCCGGCCTGAATGGCTTGCACCGCGGCAGTGACATCGCCGTGGCCGGTCAGCATGATGACGGGGATGTCATGGCCAAGCGCTGCGATGGCATGGATCAGGCCCATACCATCCAGCCCCGGCATGCGCAGGTCGGTCAGAATGGCATCGGGCGGGGTGGTTTGGGCAGCGGCCAGCGCCTTGTCTGCCTGCAAAAAGCCGATGGGGGTGTGGCCGCCCACCTCAACCAGATCACACAAGGCGGTCAGGTGGTCGGCATCATCATCGACGATAAAGATGGTCATGCGGCACCTTTGAT
>CBDTUV010000403.1:0-1944 GCA_965363575.1 uncultured Pseudorhodobacter sp.
GGGATGTCGAGAGGAGAGGTGTCACGCAGGAGGGGTTCTGACATCTCTCCGGGGCTGATGCCGACATAGGACACGCCGGTCACCCCTTGGCTTTCGATGGTGGCGAGCGAGCCTGCGCGCACGGGTGTGTTTTGCGCCACCTCTAGCCGGACAAGGATGGTGCCGTCATTATCGGGGGAAAGTTTGACATCGACCACCTGACCCACGGGCAGGCCAGCAAAGCGCACATCGGACGCGCGGGCGAGACCCGAAACAGACGTGAATTTCACTTCATAATAAGCGAATTGCTTGTCCAATTCGAGGCGGCCAAACCACAAGGCAAAGGCGAGCATGCCGATAAAGCCCAGTACAGTGAACAGGCCGATCAATACGTAATTTGCCCGTGTTTCCATGGCTTTATTCGCCTTTCATCGCAGGTATGGCATCCATCGCGGCGCGGGCGCGGGGGCCGTGGAAATATTCGTGCACCCAAGGGTGATCAACGTCCAGCAACTCTTGCATTGTGCCGCTGACCAGCACCTTTCTTTCGGCCAAAACGGCGACACGGTCACAGGTTGCGTGCAGCGTATCAAGATCATGGGTCACAAGAAAGACCGTGAGGCCCATGCTTTTTGACAATTTCCGGATCAGAGTGTCAAAGGCAGAGGCGCCAATGGGGTCGAGGCCCGCGGTGGGTTCATCAAGGAACAAAATTTCGGGGTCGAGGGCCAGCGCACGGGCAAGACCTGCGCGTTTACGCATACCGCCCGAAAGCTCGGACGGGAACTTGTCACCGGCAAGATAGGGCAGACCCGCAAGCGACACTTTGAGGTCGGCCATTTGGGCGCGCAAGCGCGGGTCCAGCCCTTCGACATGGCGCATCGGAACTTCGATGTTTTCGCGCACGTTAAGCGAGGAAAACAAAGCACCATCTTGGAACATCACGCCCCAGCGGCGCTCAAGCGCTGTGCGTTGGGCATCGGTGGCGGTCAGGACATTGGTGCCAAGCACGTCAATCTCGCCCGCCTTTGGGGTTTGAAGGCCGCAGATCGACCGCAAAAGGACCGATTTTCCGGTGCCAGAGCCGCCGACAACACCCAACACCTCGCCCCGATAGACATCAAGATCAAGGTCGTCGTGGACGACATGGCTGCCGAATTGGTTGCGCAAGGCGCGGATGCGGATGACGACATCCTTGTCTTGGGAGGCTTGGTTTTTTAGGTCGGTCATACGCCCACCTGTGCGAAAAAGATGGAAAATATGGCGTCGGTGACGATGACCGCAAAGATAGCGGTGACGACCGAGGAGGAAGTTTTTTGCCCCAGACTTTCGGCATTGCTGCCAACCTGCATGCCTGCGTGGCAACCGACAATGCCGATGATCAGGGCGAAGAACGGTGCCTTTATCATGCCGACCAGCAGGTGCCAGATGCCGGTGTTTTCGATCAGGCGGGTTTGGAACATGCCCGGCGAGATGCCAAGGTCGATCCAAGACATCAAACCGCCGCCGACAAGGCCTGCGATATTGGCGATCAGGCCAAGAATGGGCAGCATTAACAAGAGCGCGAGGATGCGCGGGACGAACAAAGCGCCCGCCACATCAATGCCAAGGGTGCGCATGGCGTCAATTTCCTCACGCATTTTCATCGAACCGATGGCGGCGGTAAAGGCGGAGGCGGTGCGGCCTGCGACGATGATTGCGGTCAGCAAGATGCCCAATTCGCGCAGGATGGACACGGCGATAAGGTCGACGACGAACACTTCGGCCCCGAATTGGCGCAGTTGGGTAGAGCCTTGGAAGGCCAGCACCACGCCGATGAGGAAAGACATCAGCGCGACGATGGGGACGGCCTTTACCCCGACCTCGTGGCAGTGGTGAACCAGGGCGGTAAAGCGGAAATCGCTGGGGTGGCGGATGGAGCGGACAATGCGGTCCAAAAACAGGCCGAAATAGCCCAAAAGTTCA
>CBDTUV010000404.1:0-1924 GCA_965363575.1 uncultured Pseudorhodobacter sp.
GTGGCCGAGGATCATGACAGCAACCCGATCAAGATGGGCTTGGGGCGGCTGAAGGACCGCGGCGCAAAGGTGATTGGCGTGAACCCTATTCGCAGCGGGTACAATGCCATTGCGGATGAGTGGTTTGGCGTGACGCCGGGCGCGGATGGGTTGCTGATTTTGGCGCTGATCCATTGTTTGCTGGAGGCGGGCAAGGTCGATCTGGACTACCTTGCGCGGTTCACCAATGCGCCGCTGTTGGTGCGGTCGGATGAAGGGGCCGAAAAAGGGCTGTTTTTGCGCGATGCGGAGGGCAAGGCGGTTGTGATGTCGGGCGGGGCGCTGGTGCCGTTTGATGCGCCCGGTGTGGTGCCTGATTTGGGGGCCACATATGAGGGCCATCGCACCGTGTTTCAGCATATGGCCGAGCGGTATTTGGGCGCGGAATACGCGCCCGAGGCTGTGGCCGAACGGGTTGGGATTGATGCCGGGCGGATCAGGGGTTTGGCGGCGGAACTGGCGCGCGTGGCCTTTGATGAGGCGATCGAGATTGCGCAGGAATGGACCGATTTTCGGGGTGACACGCACGCAACCATGATCGGGCGGCCTGTGTCGTTTCACGCCATGCGGGGCATTTCGGCGCATTCCAACGGGTTTCAAACCGCCCGCGCGTTGCATCTGTTGCAGGTGGTCCTTGGCACGGTGGAAACGCCCGGCGGCTACCGTTTCAAACCGCCATACCCTAAACCACCCGAGGCGCATCCGGCCCCGCATTGCAAGGTGACACCCGGCAAGCCCTTGGACGGGCCGCACTTGGGTTATCCGCGCGGGCCGGAACATCTTTGCCTTGATGCGAGCGGCAATCCTGCGCGGATCGACAAGGCGTTTTCATGGGAAAACCCGCTGTCTGCGCATGGGGTGATGCATATGGTCATCGCCAATGCGCACGCGGGCGATCCGTATAAGATCGACACTCTTTTCCTTTATATGGCGAATATGGCGTGGAATTCGTCGATGAATACCACCCGTGTGATGGAGATGCTGACGGATAAGGATGAGACGGGCGAATATGTTATCCCGCGGATCATCTATTCCGATGCCTATGCGTCGGAAATGGTCGCCTATGCCGACCTGATTTTGCCTGATACGACCTATCTGGAACGGCATGATTGCATTAGCCTTTTGGACCGCCCGATTTCTGAACCGGACGCGGCGGGGGACAGTATTCGCTGGCCTGTGGTGGAACCCGACCGTGACGTGCGGGGCTTTCAATCGGTGCTGATCGACCTTGGGGCAAGGCTTGGCTTGCCGGGGTTTGTGAGCCCGGAAGGCGCGCCGTTGTACAAAGATTATGCCGATTATATCACCAACCACCAGCGCCGCCCCGGTGTGGGGCCGTTGATGGGGTTTCGTGGCGCGGATGGTGAAGGCGTGGGGCGCGGTGCGCCGAACCCGGACCAGTTGCAGCGCTATATCGACAATGGCGCGTTCTATCAGGCGCATGTGCCGGAAGGGGCTGATTTTTATAAACCGTGGAACAAGGCCTATCAGGATTGGGCGGTGAAAATCGGGCTTTATGATGCGCCGCAACCGTATCTGTTTTCGATCTATTCTGAACCGATGCGCAAATTTCAGCTTGCCGCCGAAGGGTATGGCGACCGCCAACCGCCTGAGGCTGCGCGCGCGCGGTTGAAGATTGCAATGGACCCGCTGCCGATTTGGTATGCGCCGTTTGGCGATGATGCGAGTGATTATCCGGTCCATGCGCTGACGCAAAGGCCGATGGCGATGTACCATTCCTGGGGGTCGCAGAACGCGTGGTTGCGGCAAATTCACGGGTATAACCCGCTGTATGTGCCGACCAAAATCTGGAAAGCAAACGGGTTTGCTGAGGGCGATTGGGCGCGGGTGACATCACCCAATGGTGAGATTGTGGTGCCTGTTG
>CBDTUV010000405.1:0-1911 GCA_965363575.1 uncultured Pseudorhodobacter sp.
GTTGGGCCGCTCGCACCCTGTGGGTGTGCTGTTTGCCGGTTTGCTTTTTGGCGCGCTGGAGGCGGGAGGGCGGCAGATGCAGGTCGATGCCGACGTTAGCATCGACCTGATTGGTATCATCCAAGCCCTGATCATCGTCTTTATCGCCGCCCCACTTTTGGTACGAAAGCTTTTTCCATGGGGGTTTCGCACAACGCCTAAACCCAAGGGAGGCAAGCCATGACCGCGACCGACCTGCCCGTCCAAGGCCGCCTGCAAACCAGCAAAGACCGCCAGGCCCGGATCACTGGCGCTATCCTGATCGGCCTTGCCATCGTGATTGCCTGGTCACTTGCCCCCGGCGCAGACATCGTGTCGACCTTTCGGCTGTCGCGACCTGGCGATCGGTTTATGGTGGGCGATCTGGTCGTGCCTGCCACCTCATTCATCTATGCTGCGACAGCCGGAATGGCGTTCCTTGGGGCGCGGCAGTTCTTGCGGGGTGGTGCCCGCTGGACCTCGGTTTCGCTGGGCATCGGGCTGACCTTTGCGGTCATGGCGTTTTTGGTCTGGGCCACTGCGGGCAAAGCGTTTTCACTGACCGGCATGCTGCAAGCCACAATGGTTCGCGCGGTGCCAATTGCTCTGGGTGGTCTGGCGGGTGTTCTGTCTGAACGGGTCGCCGTTGTGAACATCGCGATAGAGGGAATGTTGTTGGCCGGGGCGTTCACCGGCGCGCTTATCGGTTCGCTGTTGGGCGGGGTCAGCGGGTTGGTTGCAGCCGTTGCCATTGGTGGTTTGTTCGGCTTTATTTTGGCGGCGCTGGTGGTGACCTACCGCATGGATCAAATCATCGCGGGAGTCGTGATAAACCTATTTGTTCTGGGGCTGACATCTTATGTCAGCAGTCAGGTTTTTCAGGAATACCGAGACTTGAACAACGCCCCCGTGTTTCGCGCCGTCAAGGTGCCTTTGCTTGGCGACATTCCCGTGATTGGGCCGATGTTTTTCAACCAAAACCTGTTTGTTTATGGCGCGCTGATCATGGTTGGCGTCGCGACCTATTATCTATTTTATACCCGGCTTGGCCTGCGCGCCCGTGCTGTGGGGGAACACCCACAGGCCGCTGATACGCTGGGCATAAACGTATACCGCACCCGCTATATCAACGTAACGCTGGCCGGGATGGTTGCGGGGTTCGGTGGCGCATGGTTCACGCTGGGCGCGGTTGGGCGGTTTGATGAAGGGATGACCGGCGGGCGCGGCTATATTGGGTTGGCCGCAATGATCTTTGGCCGCTGGCACCCGGTTGGCGCATTGGCCGCAGCATTGGTTTTCGGTTTTGCCGATTCATTGCAGCAAAAACTGGCCTTGCTGCAAACACCAATCCCATCTGAATTTCTGGCGATGGCCCCCTATATCGCCACGATCATTGTGGTTGCAGGGTTGGTCGGGCGGGCCAAACCACCCGCCGCAGATGGCAAACCCTACATCAAAGAGTAACGCCGCCAAACCTTGGCGTGGTTAGATTTGAGCAAACCCAACGATGTAATTTTCGCCATAGGCTTTGGCGCATTTCGGGCAGGTCGTGTAGAAAAAGTACACAGCCGTCGCAGTCTTGCCCAAAGCCTTGGCCGCAATCTGCATATCATGCTCAAGATCCTTGGTACGGCTGTACGGCCCTTCAAAGACCCGTGTGATGAAATCACCCGACATCTTTACCATTTCCTCTGTCTGAACATCCTTTGTCACGGCGAAAAAATGTTCGCCATGCAGCGCAGAGATATTTCGACTCAACACAATTTCTTTTGCTGGATCGGCGGCGTTTTCATCGTCAATATGCTGCTGCACGCGGGCAAAAACCTGACCCATATTCCAGGCCTTGTTGCGCGGATCATCAATAGGGTTGAGATTGCCCTTACCCGTAGATTT
>CBDTUV010000406.1:0-1908 GCA_965363575.1 uncultured Pseudorhodobacter sp.
CGATGGTTTTGTCGCCAATCCGGTGGTTGGTCAGCCCCTTTATCCGTGCCACTTCCCTCAGTTTGCGGCCTCGGTATTGCACAATTACCAGCTCTTTGGCCAAATGCGGCCGGTCGACATAGGCGATTTCAGGCAGGCCGTCACCGTCCAGATCACCCACGCCCAAAGGGGCAAGCCAGCGGTGCGTGCGGCCAATGAACGGGGTCGCAGTCACTTGGCCCGCCATATCATAAACCGCCAGTGACGCCCCGCGCAGGATATCGGTTTCCACCACCAAAACCTCGGCCAAACCATCGCCGTCAAGATCGGCCACGCGCGCATCGACATCTTCAAACACGCGGGTTTGCGGCAGGGTTATCTCAACACGGCCCCCCGGTCCCGTAAGGCGCATGCCGCCCCATTCCAAGGCATCGCCCAGAATGGCATGGTCATAGCGGTCCGTGGCTCCGGTCAGTGCGGCACCCGTCACTTGCGCTTGGCCTTGCGCTGCAAAAACACACAGCACAGCCGCACAAGCAACCGGCGCGCGCCGCATCAGATTTGTTTTTCAGGCATCTGCACGCGCAAACCGTCCAGCGCGTCCGTGACCTTGATCTGGCAGGTCAGGCGCGATCGGGCCGGATCAGGCTCATAGGCGAAATCGAGCATATCCTCTTCCATACCGTCTTTGGCAGGCAGCTTATCGACCCAAGCCGGGTCCACATAAACATGGCAGGTCGAACAGGCACAGGCACCGCCGCAATCGGCCTCAATCCCCGGAATGCCGTTGTCGCGCGCGCCTTCCATCACGGTCAGGCCGGTTTTCACCTCAACCACATGCTCTTTTCCGCCAAATTCCACATAGGTGATCTTCGCCATATCCGTCCCTCATCTTCTATCCATTGCCTCAGTGGCCCTTGCCCCTGATTTAGGGCAACTCGCCACGGTTTGCCAGCCTGCCCCATGCGGGTTTTGCCCCAAAATCATCTGATCTGGCCGAATTATGCGATCAAACGGGTGGCTTGCGCGGCGAATGGGCAACGCAGGCCCAAAACCACACTCGCCCCGGCTTTCCTTTGGCCACAATGCCGCTATGGTCTGCGCAACCTGAAAAAGAGCCAAACCCCAATGCATCGCCTCGCCCTCTCCCTCCTTTTGGCGTTTGCCCTTGCGGGGTGCCAACCGCGCCTTGCGGCCCCCCCCGCCTTGCAAGATAGCCTGCAAAAGGAGCTGAAGACCAAACGCGGGACCACCCCCCCAAGCACCGGTGCCGGCATCTGCTGGGCTGATGATGTGACCCCCGCGATCATTGAAACCGTGACCGAACAAGTCATGCTGCGCCCCGAACAGCGCGGGCTCGATGGCCGCATCGTCAAAGCCGCCGTGTTTCAAACCGAGGCCTCGCAGCGCATTGTCCAAGATCGGCGCGCCGTGTGGTTCCGCACGCCTTGCCCCGAAGCGTTGACGCTTGATTTTGTCGCCAGCCTGCAACGCGCGTTGAAGGCGCGGGGCTATTACCGGGGTGATCTGACCGGGCAACTCGACGCGCCAACCCGCCTTGCGATCCGCCAGTTCCAAGAACCGCTTGGCCTTGATAGCGAGCGTTTGTCGCTGGCCGCAGCCCAGCGGCTTGGCCTGTCCGCGACCGAGTTCAAGACATGACGCAAGCAGAATACCGCGCCGCCATCGCCGCACATTGGGCGCATGAACACGACGGCGCGCATGATTTGGGGCATCTGGACCGCGTCTGGGCGAATGCGCAAGAAATAGCCGTGGAACTGGGCGGCGTGGATTTGGAAATCTTGCTGCCCGCAGCCTATTTCCATGACGCCGTGAACCTGCCCAAAAACCACCCCGACCGCGCCCAAGCGTCAACCGCCTCGGCGGATTGGGCGGCGCACTATTTGGCTGGCACCGATTTTCCTGCCG
>CBDTUV010000407.1:0-1907 GCA_965363575.1 uncultured Pseudorhodobacter sp.
CCTGTGGTCTTTGCCTTTCTAACGGGTCATGCGGTGGGATCATCGGCGGGGGTGGCCATGACAGGGGCGGATAACCCGCTAGAGGCGTGGGATATAGCCATGCTGTTGGTCGCGGCCATCGGTGGCTATTTTCTGGGCCGCGCCTTGCGCTTTCCGGCAGCGATTATGACCGGGCCACTGGCCGCGTCAGCCATCTTTCACCTGGCAGGTGTAACCGATGCTGTGCCGCCTGCTTGGACCATTGCCATGACGCAGATTGTGGTCGGCACCGGCCTTGGCGCGCGGTTTGCAGGCATGGCGGCGGCCACCTTGCGGCGTGGCAGCCTGCTTTCGCTGATCTCCACCGCCGCGTCCTTGACCATCGCATTCTTGTTTGCCGAAGCGTTGCAGCTGACCGTGGGCCTGCCGCTTTCGGCGGTGTTTTTGGCCTTTGCCCCCGGTGGCATCACGGAAATGAGCCTGATCGCCCTAAGCCTGCAAATTTCTGTGGTGTTTGTGACGATGCACCATGTGCTGCGCATTGTACTGGCGATCAGCCTTGCAAAACTGTTCGCGGGCCGGGTGTTGGGGCGCTAAATCGCCCTACATTTCCTCAATCATCACCACGCCGCCCATGGCCTTCAGCGCGCCTTTAACCTGCGGCGTGACCGGATAATCCGACGGCAATTCCAGATCAATCTCTTGGCCCGTTGCGGGGTCCGGCACGCAAATCGTAACGCTCCCGCGGTTGCGCCCGCCATCCTTGGCCACGCGCGCCAGCAACGCCGCAACAGACGCCGCCGCCTCTACCCGGTCGATATGGATGCGCACAGATGATCCGCCCGCCTCGGCCGCGACCGCATCAATCGGTTGTGCTGCACGCGCCAGCAGTTTCAAGGTTTCGCCTTCCAGCGTCGCCTCCACCGTCAGCACCACATTCATGCCGGGTTCCAGCACATCGCGCGCCGCCTCTAGCGTGTCGGAAAACACCGTCACCTCATAAAGGCCTGTAGGATCAGACAGTTGCACAAAGGCAAACCGATTGCCCCGTGCCGATTTACGTTCTTGTTTCGACGAAACTGACCCTGCGATTTTGGCCACCATCGCGCCGCCTTCGGCCCGTGCGGTAATCTCGGCCAGCGTCGATACACCCTTGCGTTTCAGGGGTGCCATATAATCATCCAGCGGATGGCCCGAGAGGTAAAAGCCAATCGCCTTGTGTTCCTCGGTCAGGCGTTCCACCGGCAACCAATCATCGCGCGACCCGATGCGGGGTTCAGGCACATCCTCGCCCGCCTCACCAAACAGGCTGACTTGGTTAGAGGTTTTCGCCTCATGGATCGCGGCAGAATAGGCGGCAAGCCCGTCCAGCGCGTCAAACACGCGTGCGCGGTTGGGATCAAGGCAATCAAACGCCCCCGCCCGCGCCAGCATTTCCAAAGGCCGCTTGCCCACCCGCTTCAGATCCACCCGGCGGGCAAGGTCGAACAATGTGGCATAGGGCTTTTCGCCTTGGTCAGTCTCGCGGCCCGCAACGATCATCTTCATCGCCTCAACGCCCACGTTTTTCAACGCACCCAGCGCATAGACCAGCGCGCCGTCCCGCACTGTGAACGTGGCCAAGGATGCATTGACAGACGGGGCAATCGTGGCAATCCCCAGCTTGTCCACCTCACGTTTATACACCGCCAGCTTGTCGGTCAGGTGCATATCGCAGTTCATCACGCCGGCCATAAATTCAACCGGGTAATTCGCCTTCAAATACCCCGTTTGATAGCTGACCACCGCATAGGCCGCCGCGTGCGATTTGTTGAACCCGTAGTTGGCAAACTTTTCCAGCAGGTCGAACACCTCGCCCGCCTTTTTGGCATCAACATTATGGGTCGCCTTGGCGCCTTCAATAAACTTTGGCCGTTCCTTGGCCATTT
>CBDTUV010000408.1:0-1894 GCA_965363575.1 uncultured Pseudorhodobacter sp.
ACGGGCTATTTCCAGCGGCGGTGAATCCAAAACCACTGATCCAGATGCTTGCGCACCAAGCGTTCGAGCGAATCGTTCAACGCTTGGGTCATCTCTTGGGGCGTGCCATGCGGGATTGGCGCCTCAATAATAATCTCAAAATCCAGGCCATTGGCGCGGCGCACGGCATAGGTGGGGACCACCAGCGCGTCATATTTCAGCGCAAGATCAGCGGCAGAAAGCGCGGTCATCGCGGGATGGCCAAAGAAAGACAAAGTTTCGCCGTGGCCCATGTGCTGGTCGATGAGCAGGCCAAGCATACCGCCCGACCGTAAAAACCGCACCATATCGGCCAGCCCTGCACGACCCCGCGGAAAGACCGGGGTCCCGATAAGGGAGATGGCATCTACGTAATGGGTGTTGAAATTCTTATCGCCCATAGGGCGGTAGAGCGCGCCAACGCGGTAGCCGCGTGCGATCAAGGCGGCGCGGCTGGCATCATAATTGCCAAAATGCCCGGTCACCAAGATCACCGGGCGCCCGGCGGCATGGGCCGCGTCCAATGCGGTAAGCCCTTCGCCCTTTAGCGGCTCTGCGGTGGCACGTTTGATGAATTCGGTGCCCGAATAAATTTCAATCAAGGTGCGGCCCACATTGCGGGGCACGGCCCGGACCATCCGCTTTACCTCTGCCTCGGGCAGGTCGGGCAAGATAAGGGCGAGGTTTTCGCGCACGCGTTTGTTGTACCCCGCAAAGGGCGCAATAACATAGGCCATGACCCAGCCGCACAGCGGCACGCGCCATGTGTAGGGCAAGGCCAGCAAAAGCCCGATCAAAGCGCGCAGCACCGTGTTGCGCCGCCGTTTGGCCCAGCGTTGGAAAGGGGTTTTTTGTGCCATCAGCCTGTCTGGTTGTTGTCCCGCACCGCGCGGGTTTCCCGGTGCCAGACATAAAGCCCCGCCGCCACGATCACAAGCGCACCCAGTACGGTCCAGCGGTCCGGGTAGGTGTCAAAGAACAAAATCCCCCAACCCGCGGCAAAAATAATACCAACATAGGCAAAAGGGGCGACTGATGAGGCCTCGGCCAGCGTAAAGGCGCGAATGATGCAAAGCTGGGCAATGGTGCCAAGCAGGCCGACCAGTGCGAAGGTTGGCAGATCCGGGCTGGCAATCGGCACCCAAACGAAGGGCAAGGACAGGCTGGCGATGGCGGTACAAATCACGGACGTGAACACCATTGAGGTCCAAGCGCTTTCTTTTGGGCCGATCCAGCGGGTGATCAGCGCATTGGCGGCGTAGCTTACCGCCCCCGCAAGCGGCAAAAGGGCTGCCAGTGAGAACAGTCCAGCCCCCGGACGAATGATAATCAGCGCACCGATCAAGGCCGCAAAAACCCCAAACAAGCGACGCGGCCCCAAGCGTTCGCCCAAAAACAAGGCGGCGCCAAGGGTGATGAGGACAGGGTTCACATCAATCAGCGCTGTCGCCTCGGCCAGACCGATATAGGCGAGGCTGGTGAAAAACAGGGCGGTGGCCCCAATTTGGGTGATGGCCCGTGCGACATGAACCTTTACGTATTTGCTGCGCAGATGGGTGAAAAACCTGTGGCGCAGCAAGATCAGTACCAAGATCAGCTGTCCCAAAAACCGGATCCAGACCAACATCGGGGCGGGATAGCGGTCAACCAAGCCTTTGACATTGGCATCCATCAAGGTGAAGCAAAGAATGGCAAACAACATGAACAAAATGCCGGCCCCATTGGGTCCAAGTTGGGGCCACGCGGGCAGGCGAAACGACATAGGGGCAATCCAGTTGGGGGCAGGGCCGATACCCTATGGAGTTGTACCCTAATGGTTTTTTGCGCAAATGCAGAGAGCGAAAGTGCAGGCTTGGGCTAGGTCTGTACGGTGCAT
>CBDTUV010000409.1:0-1888 GCA_965363575.1 uncultured Pseudorhodobacter sp.
CAACGCAGTGGATTGCACACATAAAAATAAAAGCCTCCGGACCCAAGGACAGATCCGGAGGCATAATCAAAACCGGTTTGACCTGCAAAGCGCAGGGGGGACCAAACCAGCACGGCCTAAAATTTGCCGCCTCTTTGATATGGCAGGCAAATAGCGGCGGCGCTGTTCCCTTGGTAACAATTTGGTGCGGCGTTTAACGATTTTTACAACTTTAGCGCGACCGGATCATCCCCACGATGTCATAAACATCATTCACAATCGGCCGAGCAATGGCATCGGCCCGTTCCGCACCGGCCCCCAAGATCCGGTCAATCTCGGTCACGTCTTGCATCAGGCGGTTCATTTCCGTGGTGATGGGCGACATGATCGACACGGCCAAGTCGGCCAGCGCGGGCTTAAAGCTGCCAAACTGTGACCCGGCGTGTTCCCGTACCACATCCTCGGGCGACATCCCCGCCAAGGCTGCATAGATGTTCACCAAATTCCGCGCTTCGGGCCGGTCTTTCAACCCGTCCAATTCGCTTGGCAAAGGTTCGGCATCGGTCTTGGCCTTGCGAATCTTTTTCGCAATCATATCGGCATCATCGGTCAGGTTGATGCGGCTTTGATCGGACGGGTCCGATTTTGACATTTTCTTGGTGCCATCGCGCAGGCTCATCACCCGCGTGGCCGCCCCTTCAATCACCGGTTCGGTGATCGGGAAAAACTCAACCCCAAAGTCGTTGTTAAACTTGGCAGCGATGTCACGGCACAGTTCCAGATGCTGCTTCTGATCCTCGCCCACCGGCACATGCGTGGCCTTATAGGCCAAGATATCGGCAGCCATCAGCGCCGGATAGGCAAACAACCCAAGCGACACGTTTTCCGAGTTCTTCCCGGCCTTATCCTTGAACTGCGTCATCCGGCTCATCCAGCCCATCCGCGCCACACAGTTGAAAATCCACGCCAATTCGGCATGGGCATGCACTTGCGATTGGTTGAACAGAATGGACCGCGCAGGGTCAATCCCCGCCGCGATAAACCCCGCCGCCGCCTCACGCGTTTGCTGGCGCAGCTTTACCGGGTCTTGCCACACGGTGATCGCATGCATATCGACGAGGCAGTAAACCGTCTCAATCCCCTCATCCTGCTTTTCCACAAAGCGTTTCAGCGCGCCAAGGTAATTGCCCAGCGTCAACCCGCCCGACGGCTGGATGCCCGAAAAAATGCGGGTCGGAAAAGCGGACTGAGGCGTTTGGACCGGCTCGGTCATGGGGAATACTCCATCTGGAAACTGCGTTCCATCTCGCTTACCCTTGCCACAAAGGGGCGTCAATCAACTGCCCCGATGAAAGGCCATATGCACACAGATCACAACGCCGCCCCGCTGAACCCCTTGCCCCCTGTTATTTGGCTGCTGGCCTTGCCGATTATCGCGATGGAGGTGATCGTGAACCTAGCCGCCACCGGCGTTATTGGCGGGGCCACGGGCATTGGCTGGCGTGCAGACGCCGTGCAACGTTTCGCCTTTTCGCCCGATCTGATGCGAGAGTTGATCGCGCGCGGCACCTATCCGGCGGAACATATGCTGCGCCTTATCAGCTATCCGCTGATCCACCTAAGCTTTACCCATGCGCTGTTTGTCGTGGTATTCCTGCTGGCCCTTGGCAAGATGGTGGGCGAGGTGTTTCGCGCTTGGGCCGTGCTGACCGTATTTTTCGGGTCCGCGCTTGCAGGCGCGCTGACCTATACCGCGTTGCCGTTTGTCCACGTGCCCCTGATTGGCGGCTATCCCCCCGTCTACGGCTTTATCGGCGCGTTCACCTTTTTGCTGTGGACCAACCTTGCAGGCAGCGGCAACACCCAATACCGCGCCTTTTCCCTGATCGGAATGCTGATGGGCATCCAA
>CBDTUV010000410.1:0-1874 GCA_965363575.1 uncultured Pseudorhodobacter sp.
CTTATCTGCGTCGGTCATATTTGGCCCTATCTGAGCGTTACAGCGCGATTCCGCAGGTTAACAACGCCTTAAAATTTTTAGCGATAGTCTTTATAAACAATCCCTTACAAATTCATCCGCGCGCGATTCACCCCGCGAAATCACACCCCGACAAAACCACCCTTGGCAGGGTCATATTGTTCCAAACCGCCTTCGCCCACATCGGTCCACAACCCGTGCAGCGTCAGGCGATCATCCTCGACCGCCTCCCTCACAAACGGGAACGTCATCAGGTTTTCCAGACTCACCACAACCGCTTCTTTTTCCAAGGCCCGCGCCCGCAGGCTTTCCTCAATATGCGCCACCCGCTCATATCCGGGGCGCAGAATATCCATCCAGCGGCCCACAAAGCTTGATGCTTCCAGCAGCTCCGGCGCGTGGCCAGAACACATATCATGGCAGCCTTTCACGCCGCCGCAATTAGAATGCCCCAGCACCACCACATGCGCCACTTTCAGCGCCATAACGGCATATTCCACCGCCGCCGAGGTGCCGTGATTCTTGCCATCGGGCGTATAGGGCGGCACAAGGTTGGCGATATTGCGGTGGATGAAAAACTCACCCTCATCCGCGCCGAAAATAGACGTCACATGCACCCGGCTGTCGCAGCACGAAATCACCATCGCACGCGGGTGTTGCCCCGATTCCGCCAAGCGCCGATACCACGCCCGATTTTCGGCATAGGCGGTGGCTTTCCAGCCGTGATAGCGCTGAATCAGATAGGAAGGCAGCAATTTGGCGTTGTGCATCGGTGGCTCCTTTGGGGCGTCATTGCCTAGTACGCCGTGCTTTACGAAAATTCGAGGGGTTTCATTGGCGCGCGGCAACCTTTTCTTCAACACCTTTGGCGATGCTGGCCGTGGGTGTGAATGGAAGGTGAGGGTGACATGACAAACAAGATATCCGGGACGATAGTGGATTTCCGGCCAAAAGACAGGATTTATCAAGATGCTGAACCGATCGCGTTGATCTATCGGTCGATGGGCACGCATGCCGCCGAAGAGGTGGTGAACAGGGCGCTGGGCGAATTGGCGCTGACCATGTCGAGCATCGCCACGCAGGTACGGGCGCGCAATACGCTTGACCTTGCACGCCAGTTGCGGCGGCTGGAACGGATGGCGGTGCAACTGGGGCTGGTCAGCCTTGGTACAGTGTCCATTGACGCGCGCAGCTGTTTGGAAGGTGGCGATCCGACCGCATTTTCGGCTGTTTGGGCGCGGCTGGTTCGCGTGGCCGAAGGGTCATTGGCAACCGAAAAAGGCGCGTTGGACCTGCAAATCTAAGGGCGCAGGGCGAAATCCGGCTGTTTGGGGCGAAAAATCCCACAGCAAGCATGATTTAGGGGATTAAGGCGCAGGCCAAAACCCCCTAGGGTCTGGTCAAAGCGTTTTGGGTTTAATGTGACGCAGCACATCAAACCCAAAACGCGACGAACCATGTGTATGCATGCCTTGGTCTGCTTTCAATTTGACTCAGATTGAAGGCAGGCCGCTTCAATCGCGATTTAGTGGAGTCTCGCCAATGCCCGAATTTGCCCCCGCCGCCAGCCCCTCTCGCCCGTTGCACATTGTGGCCGAGGCGGATTTGCAAGCATGGCTTGCGACCCAGCCCGAGGCGACAACCCGCTGGGTTACAGCAAACGGGTTTACGGCAAGCTTGGGGGCGGTTTTGGTGCTGCCCGATAGCACGGGCCAAATTGCCGCTGCCGTGGTGGGGTATGGCACCCCAACCGCGCGAAATCGCACGCGGTTTGGCGTGGCCCCGGCGGCCACCGCCTTGCCCGCAGGCGATTGGCATTTTGAAACGACCCTAACAGGTGCAGCGTTAGAAGAGGC
>CBDTUV010000411.1:0-1839 GCA_965363575.1 uncultured Pseudorhodobacter sp.
CTCGCCAACCGAATTGGCACGCTGCCACCATGGGCGGCGTAGTCGGCATCCGGCAGGCCGTCATTTGCAAATATTTTGCCGTCTGCGCGCATCCGTTCGCCCAGATGCAACGAGGAGATGTGGTAGGCCAGCACCGCGTTGGATTTGCGCAGCGCCCACTGGTCGTTCAAGGGCGTCGCACCGGGCAAGGCCGCATGAAACAGGGTTTGGTTGGGGGTGCGGATGTTGATCACGATGGGCAAGGTTTTTGCGCGCGCCATGTCCAGCAAAATCAGCCCAAGGGTCAGCGCGTCTGCCGGGCCAAAGCTGGGATAGACAAGCAAGGTTTCTTGGGCGCGCAGGGTGTCGATATCCATAAGGGGCCTTTGGGGGTTAAGCAGCACCAATGCCGCGCAAGATGATGGTTTTGATATTGTTTTTGGCCAGTTGCCAATCGGCTTCCGACAAGGGTTCGCCATCGTTCAGGGTTTCGATCTGATGGCCAAAGTCGGCGTAATGTTGGGTTGTGGCCCACAGCATATAAAGCAGGTGGCGCGGGTCGATCGGGGCCATTTTTCCTGCGTCAATCCAGCCTTGGATCGCGGCAATCCGCCCGTTGGTCCACTCGCGCAGCGTGCCTTCCAGGTAATCTTGGATCACCGGCGCGCCGTGCATCACCTCGGACGCCCAAACCTTGGAGCCGTTGGGGTGACTGCGTGAGATTTCCATTTTGGCGTCAATATAGGCGCCGATGCCAGAGGCCGGGTCGGGGGCGTTGTCAAAACTGTCAGCCGCACGCAGCCAGATTTCAAAGATATCTTGGACAACGCGGCGGTAAAGTTCCTCTTTGGTGGTGAAGTAATAGTGCAGATTGGCCTTGGGCAGGCCTGCCACATCGGCGATCAACTGCATGGTGGCCCCGCCAAACCCAGCCTCGGCAAATACTTTTTCCGCCGCCGAAAGGATCACCCGTTCGTTTTCTTGGCGGGCCTCGATGCGTTTTAACGGGCGGGGGTCTTGGGTCATGCGTGCCCCTCCGAATTATCTTGACCGGTTGGTCAGGTTGTGGTGCGCTGTTGCAAAAGCATAGGACCGCGAGCTGACTCGCGGCAAGGGGTTTTACGCCCCGCGCATAATGGGAGTGACGGACATGGTAGCACCAGCTGAAAATCTGAGGATCAATGGGGAACGGTTGTGGGACAGCCTGATGGAGATGGCGAAAATTGGCCCCGGCGTGGCAGGGGGCAACAACCGCCAGACGCTGACCGATGATGATGCAAAGGGGCGCGCGCTGTTTGCCGAGTGGTGCAAGGCGGCGGGGATGACGATGGGCGTCGATACTATGGGCACGATGTTTGCCACGCGGGCGGGTACGGACGCCGATGCGCTGCCGGTTTATATGGGCAGCCACTTGGACACGCAGCCCACGGGTGGCAAATATGACGGCGTCTTGGGCGTTTTGGGCGCGCTGGAGGTGGTGCGCAGCATGAATGATGCTGGCATTAAGACCAAGCATCCGATTGTGGTGACGAATTGGACGAATGAGGAAGGCACGCGCTTTGCGCCCGCAATGCTGGCAAGCGGCGTGTTTGCGGGGATGCACACGCAGGACTATGCCTATAGCCGTAAGGATGCCGAGGGCAAAACCTTTGGCGAGGAGATCAAGCGCATTGGTTGGGTCGGCGATGAACCCGTAGGCAGCCGCAAGATGCATGCGATGATAGAGCTGCATATTGAGCAAGGCCCGATATTGGAGGCTGAAGGCCGCGATGTGGGTGTTGTGACCCACGGGCAGGGCCTGTGGTGGTTGCAGATCACCTTGACGGGCAAGGATGCGCATACCGGCAGCACGCCAATGGC
>CBDTUV010000412.1:0-1831 GCA_965363575.1 uncultured Pseudorhodobacter sp.
GCGGCCTGCACATCACCCAGCCGCAGCGGGCCTCTATACCCTGCACCACCAAGCGCCCGCCACGCAGCCAAATTCTGCGCCCATTCCGGATAGGCAAGCTGCAAGGGTGTCGAATTCCAGAACTTATCCGGCCCAATCGCATGAACCAAAACCGCATCCCGCACATCGGGGGCCACGACCGGATGGTTGAACCGCTCCTCCAGCGAATGCACATCCAACGCGCGCGAGGTTGCGGTGAAATACAAGGCCAGCTCATCCACCGATGTTGCATCGGTTTTCGCCAACACGCGCGCGGCCATGGTATAAAGGTCCGAAGGCGATACCCGCCCGCGCAAACCTTGCCCCATGCCAATAACCCCGCCATTCAGCAACGGCAGCGTGCCATCGCCGCAGATATCGGCAAAATCAGCCATCACCCCGGCCCGCCGCGCAAAGGCCCCTTGGTGAAGGGGCCGCCAAGCCAGTGTTTCAAACGCCCAAACCGCGCCCAGATTGCCTTGGACCAAAATATCGACATCCAACCACAGACACGCGTCATAATCGGCCAGCAAATCCAGCATTTCAAACTTGGCAAAAATCATCGGGCTGTAAAGCGCCAGCACCTTATCCAAATCGACATCTTTGCCAAACCGCGCCACCACATCGCCCAAGCCAAAGGTATGAAACGCAAACCGCCCCCCCAGCGCGCGCAATTGCGTTTGCTGCGTATCCGTCAGCCCATCATGAAACACCACAAATGTGCCCAGAAAATCAGGGGTGTGCCGCCGAACCACTACAATCAAACTGGCCAACGCAAAGGCGTGATCTGCCGAAATGGCGCAAACAATGGCACGGCGGTCAATTCGGTCATGGCCTGCCACACACTACCCCTTCATTTGCATCCAGCAGCAGTTTGCAACCCATCCCCCGATCTTTCAACCCGTCAGACAGCGCCATCCCGTTTGCATTTCCGGCCCCATAGGCTTATCTGATCAGTAAGCTAAGCGACCAAAGGGCCAAGCACCGATGAACTGGATCACCAACTACGTCCGCCCCACCATCAACTCGTTGTTTTCCCGCCGCGAAGTGCCGGAGAACCTGTGGACGAAATGCGCCGAATGCGGGACAATGCTGTTTCACCGCGAGCTTAAGGACAACCTGAACGTTTGCACCACCTGCGATCACCACATGGCGATCACCCCGCGCGACCGGTTTACAGCGCTGTTTGATGGCGGCATTTTCACTGAGGTGAAGGTGCCGGAACCTGTGGCCGACCCGCTGCATTTCCGTGACCAAAAGAAATACCCCGAACGGATGCGGTCAGCGCAAAAGGCGACTGGCGAACGTGACGCGATGCTGGTTGCCCAAGGCGAGATTGCCCGCACCCCGATTGTTGCCGTGGGCCAGGATTTTTCCTTTATGGGCGGGTCGATGGGCATGTATGTGGGCAACGCCCTGCTTGCCGCCGCCCAACGCGCGGTCGAACTGAAACGCCCCTTGGTCCTGTTTTCCGCCGCTGGTGGCGCACGGATGCAAGAAGGCATCCTTAGCCTGATGCAAATGCCGCGCACCACCGTGGCCGTGGAAATGCTGCGCGAGGCAGGGTTGCCTTACATCGTTGTGCTGACCCATCCCACCACGGGCGGTGTTACCGCGTCTTATGCCATGCTGGGCGATGTGCAGATTGCCGAACCCAATGCACTGATCTGCTTTGCGGGCCCCCGCGTGATTGAACAAACCATCCGTGAGAAATTGCCAGAAGGGTTCCAGCGCGCCGAATACCTGCTGGACCACGGTATGCTGGACCGCGTGACGCATCGCAAAAACCTGCGCGATGAATTGACCACTGTTT
>CBDTUV010000413.1:0-1778 GCA_965363575.1 uncultured Pseudorhodobacter sp.
CCGGGGCATATTGCGGCCGATGTGGTGATCAATTGCGGGGGCATGTGGGGGCGCGATTTGGCGCAAGAAAGTGGCGTGACCTTGCCGCTGCATGCCTGTGAGCATTTCTATTTGGTGACCGAACCGATTGAGGGGTTGGGCCATTTGCCAGTGCTGCGGGTGCCGGATGAATGTGCCTATTACAAATCAGACGCGGGTAAAATGATGATTGGCGCGTTTGAACCCAAGGCCAAGCCTTGGGGCATGGGCGGTATTCGCGACGATTTTGAATTTGACACGCTGCCTGAGGATTGGGACCATTTTCAGCCCATCCTAGAAGCTGCGATGGAGCGGGTGCCGTTGTTCCAAACCGCTGGCATTCATACGTTTTTCAATGGACCAGAGAGCTTTACCCCCGATGACCGCTACTATCTGGGCGAGGCGCCGGAATTGGGCGGGTATTGGGTGGCGGCCGGCTATAACTCGGTTGGGATTGCCGGATCTGGCGGGGCTGGCATGGCGCTGGCGCATTGGATCACCGAAGGCGAAGCGCCGTTTGATCTGTGGGAAGTGGATATTCGCCGCGCCCAACCGTTCCAGCGCAACCGGAGCTATTTGAAAGAGCGGGTGTCGGAGACGTTGGGGCTGCTTTATGCGGACCATTTCCCTTATCGCCAGATGGCCACGGCGCGGGGGGTGCGGCGGTCGCCTTTGCACGGGCATTTGGCGGCGCGGGGCGCGGTGTTTGGCGAGGTTGCGGGCTGGGAACGGGCGAATTGGTTCGCGGTTGAGGGGCAGGAGCGAGAGTACCAATACGCTTGGGGGCGGCAGAATTGGTTTGCCAATGCGGCGGCTGAACATAAGGCCGTGCGGACGGGGGTTGGGCTGTTCGACATGACCTCATTCGGGAAAATCCGGGTTGAGGGGCGTGATGCTTGTGCGCTGTTGCAGCGGCTGTGCGCCAATGATGTTGACGTAGAGGCCGGACGGATTGTTTATACCCAAATGCTGAACGCGCGGGGCGGGATTGAGAGTGATCTGACCGTGACGCGCCTGTCGGAAACGGCGTTTTTGCTGGTGGTGCCGGGGGCGACGTTGCAGCGTGATTTGGCGTGGTTGCGCAGGCATCTGGGTGATGCCTTTGCCGTGGTGACCGATGTGACAGCGGCCGAGGCCGTGCTGTGCGTGATGGGGCCGAAAAGCCGAGAGCTGTTGCAAGCGGTTAGTCCGGCGGACTTTAGCAATGACGCGCATCCTTTTGGAACTGCACGGGAAATTGAGATTGGTATGGGGTTGGCGCGGGCGCACCGGGTCACCTATGTGGGTGAGTTGGGGTGGGAGTTGTATGTCTCTTCTGACCAAGCGGCGCATGTGTTTGAGGCCTTGGAAGCGGCGGATAAGGGAATGCAGCTGTGCGGGTTGCATGTGCTGGACAGTTGCCGGATTGAAAAAGGCTATCGCCATTTTGGCCATGATATTACCGATGAGGATCATGTGCTGGAGGCGGGGCTTGGCTTTGCGGTCAAGACCGGGAAAGGCGATTTCATTGGGCGCGAGGCGGTGCTGCGCAAGCGTGAGGCAGGGCTGCAGCGGCGCTTGGTACAGTTCAAGCTGACCGATCCGGCGCCGATGCTGTACCACAATGAGGCGATTGTGCGCGACGGGCGGATCGTGGGGCCGATCACATCAGGGAATTACGGGCATCATTTGGGCGGGGCGATTGGGCTGGGCTATGTGCCTTGCGCGGGCGAGACGGCGGCGGAGATGCTGGCATCGACCTATGAGATTGAGGTGGCGGG
>CBDTUV010000414.1:0-1776 GCA_965363575.1 uncultured Pseudorhodobacter sp.
ACCGGGGTCCAGGCCACGCCTTGCGGCATGGCAAAGCAGTCGTTGCGAAGGCGGGGTGGGGTGAGGGTTGGCGGGGTTTGAAGCCCCGCACGCCCCAATCCTGCACGCACCGCGTTTGCAGCACCTGCGCCCAGATACCAACCTTCGCCTTGCAAGGTTTCCGCGGGGTGATCCGGGGCCATCAGGGGTGCCAAGCCGCCGTTCTGCGACAGGCTGTGAAAGGCGGTGGCGTGCAGGCGAACCTGCGCCTCATCTTGGACCATGCCTTGGGCGGTGGCGGTGCGGACCTCAGGTGTCAGGAGGGACAGATAAGCCTCGGCGATCACGATGGGAGCAACGGTGGCGGGTTCCAGCGGCCAAACGGCGACAGTGCCGGGATTGCGCGCACGCAGGCGGTGCAGCATCGGGATGCCGGTTAGCGATTGCGCGCCCACGGCCCCTGCCCCGGCCAATTGCCACAGGGTTTTGGGCCATAGCCCCGCCTCGCGCCCCACCAATTCGGCGGTGCGGTATTCGGCCAATTCCGGCGGATGGGCAGGTTTGGTGCGCGGAAGGCCGGGGGTTTCGTCTTTTTGGCCATTGCCCCAAAACGGGCCACCGCCCGAAAACTGATCGTTCATTTGGGCGGCGATCTGGCGGTAATTCGTGGCGTTACGATCCGTGTCAGTGATGCGCGCGGCCAACCAATCCCACAAGGCGAGGGCATGGGCTTGGCCAGTCAGGGTTTGTGCAAGGCCGACGGGCGCGCCAAAGGCGAAATCAGCGGCGATCAGCAAGCGTTGGTTTGACTGCAAGGCGGCGTCGATCAGAGCCGCCAGCCGGGCCTCGGCTTGCCTGCGCGTGGCGATGTTTTCGGCCACCACGCCTGCCGCAGTGGCATGGCCCAGCCAGATGGAATCCTTGCCCAAGGTGGGTTTTCCCGCCGCCGACCAATCGAGAACGATGACCTGATCAAACTTCATAACCCCACCTCTGCCGCGATAAAATCGGCGATGGCGGTAGTGTTGTCGAGGTGAAAGATCGGGCAGGTCACATCGGGCTGCGCGTTGGTTGCCACGGCGCGGATGGTGGGGTTATCCGGGGCCAGAAGCGGGCGGCCGGTTTCAACGCGGTGCGCCTCAATCTTGGGATGGGGGGCGGATTTATAGCCTTCGATTAGAATCAGATCAACGGGGCTCAGGCGGGCGAGCAGATCGTCCAGCGTAGGTTCCTCTGCACCGCGCAGCTCGGTCATCAGCGCCCAGCGGACGGGGGAGGATACGATCACTTGCCCCGCCCCCGCTTGACGGTGACGAAAGCTGTCGCGGCCCGGATGGTCAATATCGGTGGCGTGATGGGCGTGTTTGATGGTGGAAACGCTGATCCCGCGCGCGGTGAATTCCGCGACCAGCCGTTCCATCAGCCCGGTTTTGCCTGCGTTTTTATACCCCGTGACGCCGTAGATTTTCATGCCTGCCCCAATAGCGTTTCGGCCTGGACAATATCTTCGGGCGTGTTGATGTTGAAGAAGGGATCAAAGGGATGGCTGGGAAATTCAGCCGTGCCTGCCTTGTGGCTATCTGTCCAGAGAACGATTTTGCGCAGGCCGCCGGTCAGGGCCGCGCGCAGGTCGTGGCGCAAGGCGGTGGGCCAAAGGCCAAAGGTGGGTTGGCGGTGTATTTTGCCGGAGGCGTCGGCACTGGCAGCAAGGCACAGGCCCGAGGGACCGGCGTTTGCAATCAGCCGCTGGGCCAGATCAGCAGGAAAAAACGGGGTGTCGGCGGCGGCGGTGATAAT
>CBDTUV010000415.1:0-1771 GCA_965363575.1 uncultured Pseudorhodobacter sp.
TATGCGCGCGAGGTCAGCACTCGCCAGCGCGGGCCAAAGGTCAGATGCGCCTCTTGCGGCGAGGTTAGGCCAATACCGGTTTCGGGCTGCGCGCAGCGGGCGGCGACCCCGGGGTCAAGCTGCGGCGCGGGGTCGGTCAATGGCAGTAGCCGGGCCTGTGCGTTCAACTGCCAGCCCATGCGGCCATTTGCGGTGACGCCTGAGCTTAGCTCAAACCCATAACCTTCATCCGTGGGCGTCAAGGTCGCGCGGATATCCGGCACATCGAGGGGGCGAAAGAAATAGAGGTCACGGATTTCATAGGCGGTCAGCCCGTCTTGGGCCGCAGCCTCGGCCATAATCTCAAGGTAGCCCGTGCCGGGGATCAGCGCATGGCCATCCTTTGTGCGGTGGCCATCCAACACCCAACGGTCCAACCCGTAATGCGCTGTGAATTGCCGATGCCCTTTGGCATCAAACGTGGCCTCATCCAGCATCGGCAGATTGAGTGGCAGCAAAGGCGCGGGGGCCCGTGTTCCCGTACGATCTGCAAGCGCGTCGGCCGCCATGCCAACATCGGCCCAAATGCCCCAGTTCAGCGCAGTCACATGGGTTTTGCCACCTTTGCGGAACTGGGCATAGGCGTTCAGATATTCATTCACAGCGACATAATCGACCTGCCCTGCAGGCGCGGTGACGGTTGAGGTGGATGAAAACAGCACCAGCCGTTCGATGGACCCATCGGGGAACACGTTTTCCAACACGCGGGTGCCGTGGAGTTTTGGGGCAAACACGTCCTCAACCGCGGCGGGCGATTTGGCCAGCAAGGGGCCATCATCAATCACGCCGGCCGCATGGATGACGGTGTGAATGGGGCCGAAGTTTTGGATCACCCGTGCCGCAGCATCGCGCATGTCTTGCGCATTGGTCACATCCGCCGCCAGCACCATCACATCGCCGCCAAGACCTTTTAACCGTTGCAACGCGAGGATGCGGCGGCAGGTGGCATCGGTGGGGCTGTGTTTGGCCAGATAGGCAGGCCAATCGGCGCGGTCGGGCAAAGGGCTGCGTGCGATCAAGGCGATTTTGGCGCCGTGATCGGTGATCAGCTTTTCGGCCAGAGTCAGACCAATGCCGCCAAAGCCACCCGTCAGCAAAACGGGCGCACCCTTTGGCATCGTCAGACTGGTATCCGGCAAGGCAGCCGCTTTCACACCACGTTCCAACCGTTTTGCCCCGCGCAAGGCGGCGGTGTGGTTGGCGGGCAGCGCCAGCAATTCATCCAGCACTTGCGGCAGCAGGGCGGAATAATCAGCATTGCCGCGACGCGCATACCGATCGGGCTTGGCAGGCAGTTGCAGATCCAGCGTGCTGCAGGTTACCCCCGGCACTTCGCGCGGGATAACGCGTGCTGGCCCTGCGATCATCGCCTTTTCGGGATAGGCCAGCGCCTCATCCCGCACTTGCGCCGCGCCATTGGTAAAGATGGTGATATGGGGGGGCTGGGTCAGGTTTTCCTCGGCCAAGGCTTGGCCCAAGAACATCAGCGCATAAAAACCCTGTTCGATATTGCGGTGGAAAAAGCTGGAACCGGGGCGGAAGCTCTCGGCTTCGGTCACCAGCCAGAAATGCGCGATGCGGGTCGGTGTGTGGCCTTGCGCTATCAAATCACGCAGCAGCGCATCATAACCATCGCGGCCGCGTTCGGGCGACAGGCGGTAGCCGCCCTTGCCATCCGGGCCAAAGGCATCACCGGGGCGCACAGGGATCACGCGGTGGCCTGCGGCGATCA
>CBDTUV010000416.1:0-1770 GCA_965363575.1 uncultured Pseudorhodobacter sp.
GTTGGTGCGCTGTGCGCGGGGGGCTTTGCGCGATGTGGTGGTTGATATTCGGCGGGGCAGCCCGACCTATGGCCGCTCGTTGGCGATTGATCTGAGCTTTGAGAATGGGCGGCAAGTGCTGGTACCGGTGGGGTTTTTGCATGGGTTTGTGACGCGCAGCCCTGATACCGAAATTGCCTATAAATGTTCGGATTACTATGCGCCCGAATGTGATGGCGCGGTGCGTTGGGACAGTTGCGGGATTGATTGGGGCATCGCACCCAATGATGCCTTGTTAAGCGCGAAGGATGCGGCGGCACCAGCCTTTGCCGATTTTGTTAGCCCGTTTGAGTGGGAGGGTGCGGCATGAAGCTGTTGGTGACAGGTGGGGCAGGGTTTATCGGGTCTGCGGTGGTGCGCCAAGCGGTGGCGGCGGGACATTGCGTGGTGAATGTGGATGCGCTGACCTATGCTGCGTGTTTGGATAATGTGGCATCGGTGGCAGGCAGCCCGCTTTATGCGTTTGAGCATGCGGATATTCGCGACCGCGCGGCGCTGGACCGCATTTTTGCAGCACACAAGCCCGATGCGGTGATGCATTTGGCGGCGGAAAGCCATGTGGACCGGTCGATTGACGGGCCGGGCGCGTTTATCGAGACTAATATCAACGGCACCTACAATATGCTGGAAGCCGCGCGGAGTTATTGGGTGGCCGAAGGGCGGCCAGCGGCGTTTCGGTTCCATCATATTTCCACGGATGAGGTGTTTGGCTCGTTGCCGAACGATCCTGAAGTGTTGTTCACCGAAGACACGGGTTATGATCCACGCTCGCCCTATTCGGCATCTAAGGCGGCGTCGGACCATTTGGTGCGGGCGTGGCATGAAACCTATGGTTTGCCCGTGGTGCTGACCAACTGTTCCAACAATTACGGGCCATATCACTTTCCTGAAAAGCTGATCCCTGTGGTTATTCTGAATGCTTTGGCGGGCAAGCCGTTGCCGATTTATGGCAATGGCGCGAATGTGCGGGACTGGCTGTTTGTCGAAGATCATGCGGCGGCCTTGTTGCTGGTGGTGCAAAAAGGGGCCGTGGGGCGGTCGTATAACATCGGCGGCGAGAATGAGCGGACCAATCTGGAATTGGTGCAAAGCCTGTGTGCGATTTTGGACCGGGTGCAGCCGAAAGCGACCGGCAGCTATGCCGATCAGATAGCGTTTGTAGCCGATAGGCCGGGACATGATGCGCGCTATGCCATTGATCCGACCCGTATTCGGGAAGAGTTGGGCTGGCGGCCATCGGTGACGGTGGAGGAAGGGTTGGAGCAGACCGTGCGCTGGTATCTGGACAATGCGCCGTGGTGGCAGGCGTTGCAGGCGCGGGCAGGCGTGGGTGTGCGCTTGGGCAATGGGTGACGCGGTTTTGAAAAAAGCGCTGGTGTTTGGGGCGACGGGGCAGGTGGCGCTTGCGTTGCAGCGGAGCGCGGGCGACGTGATGCTGGAGATGCGCGGGCGCGAGGAGGCGGATTTTGCCGATCCTGCGGTCTGTGCGGCGTTTGTGGCGCGGACGGACGCGGATGTGGTGATCAATGCCGTGGCCTATACGGCGGTGGATAAGGCTGAAGGAGACGCAGCACTTGCGCATCTGGTCAATGCAGCTACGCCGGGGGCGATTGCGATTGCGGCGGCGGCGCGGGGGCTGCCGTTGGTGCATATTTCGACCGATTATGTGTTTGATAGCGCGGGGGATGCGCCGTTCGGGGTGGATCATCCGACCGCACCCTTGGGGGTTTA
>CBDTUV010000417.1:0-1759 GCA_965363575.1 uncultured Pseudorhodobacter sp.
TCTCAGGCGACTTTGGGCACGATTGTCGAGGCTTTGGCGCATACCGACCGCGACACCGGCCTGGATATTGGCGCGATCCGAGAGATTTCGAACTATTGGGAAGGCGTGCGCGCCCATTACGCGGCGTTCGAATCCGGTCTGCAAGCGCCTGCCTCCGAGGTTTACTTGCACGAAATGCCCGGTGGTCAGTTCACCAACCTGAAAGCACAAGCACGGTCTTTGGGGCTTGAGGAACGTTGGCACGAAGTGGCGCAGACCTATGCCGATGTGAACCAGATGTTTGGCGATATCGTCAAGGTGACGCCGTCCTCCAAGGTGGTCGGTGATATGGCCTTGATGATGGTGGCCCAAGGGCTGAACCGCGCGCAGGTCGAAGATCCGGGGGTCGAGGTGGTATTCCCTGAGTCTGTGGTCGATATGCTGAAGGGCAATCTGGGGCAACCGCATGGCGGATGGCCCGAGGGGATTTTGAAGAAAGTGCTGAAAGGCGAGCCACCCAATTCCGCCCGCCCCGGCGCGCATTTGGCCCCGGTGGATTTTGACGAGGTTCGCACCAAGCTGGCCGCCGATCTGGCCCAAGGGTCAGAAGAACCCGATGAAGAAACCGTGGATGATGAGGATCTGAACGGCTATCTGATGTATCCCAAGGTGTTCATGGATTACCGCGCCCGGCACCGCGCCTACGGCCCCGTGCGCACCTTGCCCACACGGACGTTTTTCTATGGCATGGATGCAGGCGAGGAAATTACCGCCGAAATTGACCCCGGCAAAACGCTGGAAATCCGGCTACAAGCGGTGGGGGAAACCACCGAAGATGGCAATGTGAAGGTGTTTTTTGAGCTGAACGGTCAGCCGCGCGTGATCCGTGTCCCCAACCGCGCAATCAAGGCCAAAACCGCCGCGAAACCCAAGGCCGAAGACGGCAACGCAAGCCATATCGGCGCACCGATGCCGGGGTCGATTGCCAGCGTCGGCGTGACGGTGGGCCAAAAGGTCAATGCAGGAGACTTGCTGTTGACGATCGAGGCGATGAAGATGGAAACTGGCCTGCACGCCGATCGCGCGGCGGTGGTCAAAGCGGTGCATGTCACCCCCGGCACGCAGATCGATGCCAAGGATTTGCTGGTCGAGTTGGAATAATCCCCCCTACAAGCCAAAAGACGCGCGCGACGGCTTTGCGCGTGTCTTTTTCTGGTCGCGCCACGCTCCAGGTCCGTGCGACTTAGGTCGTGGCGCATACGCGTCCAACCAAACCCCAACCCCATTTCATCTTGGCACAAATACCTCTGGGGGTGCGGGCGGGGGTGCGGGGGCAGCGCCCCCGCTGTTGCCCCATAACCCTACGCAAAAGCCGCCGCGAAAAGCGACGGCCATAACACCGATACGACAGGTTTTTCAGTGCTGGATCAGGTTGGGAACGTACCGTTTCCCACCGCCGCTGCCAGTTCCTTCATATCAATCGACCGGTCGCCATTGGTATCGGCGGCCACAAAATCCCGATCGGTCAAGGCCGGAAAGGCGGCTTGCAGCTCTTGCAAGGAATAGACCCCATCGCCATCGCTATCCGAAATCATTTGCGCATGGGCAGGCAAAGCGCCAAAAGCCGCAGCGGTACAAAAGGCCAGAAGGGTTGGTTTCATAGCTCGTCTCCGAATATTGGGGGCCGAATATTTAGCAGATGGGTCCTGCGGGGCACGGCTCGCTTGGCCTGTTGTCACGCATAGCGAAAAGTGCCGCGCTACTCCAGCTATATTCACCT
>CBDTUV010000418.1:0-1747 GCA_965363575.1 uncultured Pseudorhodobacter sp.
TTGTACATCTGGTCCACCTCGGCGTCGCGGGCGCGCACGGTGGCGGCCAGTTCCACATCGCGTTGGATCAGGCTGTCGAGCGCGTCTTTTAGCTGCGATTCTACGGCCTTGGCCATCCGCCGAATCGCACCTGCCGCCCCCCCAATCGGGGCCATTTGCGACAGAACAACCGAGCGTTTGGCAAGGTTTTTGGCATAGTCGCCGCAGCGTTCCAAGGAGGCCGCGATTTTCATAACCGTTAGCACGGTGCGCAAATCGCCTGCGGTGGGCGCGCGCAGGGCGATGATGCGCGCGGCCTCAATATTGATTTGTTCCTCCAGCGCGTCGATGGCTTTGTCGCCCGCGCGGATGGCAGCTGCCAGTTCATCATCGCGGGATTCGAGGGCCACGGCGGCATCGAGCAAGGCGGCCTCGACCAGCCCGCCCATTTTCAGAACAAGCGCTTGCACGGCCTCTAGGTCGCGGTCAAAGGCGCGGGCGATATGGGGGTCTTTTTGCATGTTATCTATCCTTTAACCAATACGGCCCAATCTTACCCGATCCGGCCCGTGATATAACTTTCGGTGCGCGGGTCTTGGGGGGCGGTGAAAATCTGGCCGGTTTCGCCGTATTCCACCAAAGTCCCAAGGTGGAAAAACGCAGTACGTTGGCTGACGCGGGCGGCTTGTTGCATCGAGTGGGTCACGATGACGACGGAAAACTGGCTGCGGAGTTCGTCAATCAACTCTTCCACCTGCGCGGTGGCGATGGGGTCGAGGGCGGAACAAGGTTCGTCCATTAGCAACACCTCGGGGCTGGTGGCAATGGCGCGGGCGATGCACAGGCGCTGTTGCTGGCCACCCGACAGGCCGGTGCCGGGGGATTGGAGGCGGTCTTTGACCTCATTCCAGATCGCGGCCTTGCGCAGGGATGTTTCGACCACCTCATCCAACTCGGCCCTATTGCGGGTTAACCCGTGGATTTTGGGGCCGTAGGCGACGTTGTCATAGATGGATTTCGGGAACGGATTGGGCTTTTGAAACACCATGCCGACCTTGGCGCGCAGTTGCACAGAGTCGACCTTGGGGTCATAAATATCCTCACCGTCCAGCAAAATGGTGCCGGTGACACGGCAGATATCAATCGTGTCATTCATCCGGTTCAGGCAGCGCAGAAAGGTGGATTTGCCGCAACCCGAGGGGCCGATAAAGGCGGTCACGGTTTTATCGAGGATATCCACATCGACGGCTTTGATCGCATGGGCATCGCTGTAATACACATCGACGCCGCGCGCGGTGATTTTGGTTTGGGTGGTCACATCATTCTCCACAAGTCGCAGGTCATCCATCGTCATCCCCTTACCAACGGCGTTCAAAGCGGCGGCGCAGGATAATCGCCACGGCGTTCATGATCAGCAAAAACACAAGCAGTACGATAATTGCCCCGGACGCGCGTTCAAAGAACGCAGGGTCGGCGCGTTGGGTCCAATTGTAAACCTGCACCGGCAGCGCGGTCGAGGGTTCGCCAAACAGCCCATCGGCGGAGGTATAGGGGGCGGGGTATTCGCGCACAAAGGCGACCATGCCGATCAGCAAAAGCGGGGCGGTTTCGCCCAAGGCTTGGGCAAGGCCGATGATGGTGCCGGTGAGGATACCGGGGGCGGCCAGCGGCAAAACGTGGTGGAAGACCGATTGCATCTTTGACGCCCCCACGCCCAGCGCCGCATCGCGAATGGAGGGCGGCACGGATTTGAGGGAGGCACGGGTCG
>CBDTUV010000419.1:0-1723 GCA_965363575.1 uncultured Pseudorhodobacter sp.
GCCAAATATCTGTTCGGCGCCCCCGGTGCCGACCTTGCGATTGAAGGCGATGTGATCTTGCGCGCAGCCAAAGGCCTTGCCGCTTTTCCCGGCTATCAATTTGGCCGTGCCGATGAACCCTTCACCACCCGGATCGAAGGGTTTGGCGGTACGAAAACCGATGCCGCTGGCCGCGCGATTGTGCCACTGGCGATGGCCGATGTGCCAGACCCCGCCCGCCCCTTGGAACTGGTGGTCGTGACCCGCATTGCCGAAGGATCGGGCCGCCCGGTGGAACGGCGCACCACCCGTGCCTTGCAACCTGCCGCGGCGATGATTGGCGTAAAGCCGATGTTTGACGGCGTGGTCAAGGAAAGCTCGGACGCGCAGTTTGCGCTGCTTGCTGTGGGGCCGGATGAAACGCCTGTCGCCATGCCGGTGAAATGGGAATTGTCACGAATTGAGACGCGCTATCAATGGTATCAGGAATACGGAAATTGGTCATGGGAACCCGTCAGCAGCCGCGAACGCGTGGCTGATGGAGTGGCTGACTTGGGGTCTGCGCCGTTGCAAGTGGCCTCCCCCGTAACTTGGGGCGAATATGAATTGGTGGTGGACCAAGTCGGCGGTGCGGCCTCAACTTCGGTCCAATTCTACGCCGGTTGGTATGCGCCCGCCGATGTGACGAGCACGCCCGACACGCTGGAACTGTCGCTGGACAAACCTGCCTATAAACCGGGTGAGGTTGCGCAATTGCGCATTGTACCGCGTGCCGCTGGGACTGCGCTGATTTCGGTGCTGTCAAACCGTTTGGTCACCATGAAGATGGTTGAGGTGACGGCGGGCGAAAACACCATCCCCCTTGATGTGACCACCGATTGGGGCGCAGGCGTCTATGTCACCGCGTCGGTCTTGCGGCCTATGGATGTGGCCGCTGGCCGCAACCCGGCCCGCGCGATGGGCTTGGCCCATGCCAGTATCGACCCCGGCGACAAAGCCTTGGGAGCAACGGTTGAGGTCGCGGCGGAAGTGGCCCCGCGTGGCCCAATGGATGTGGCCGTCAAAGTGGATGGGCTGGTGCCGGGTGATACCGCCTATGCCACGATTGCCGCCGTGGATGTAGGGATTTTGAACCTGACATCGTTCAAATCCCCCGACCCCAAAGGCCATTACTTTGGTCAGCGCAAGCTGGGCGTGGGCATCCGGGATGTTTACGGTCGTTTGATTGACGGGCTGAACGGTACGCCGGGCACCGTGCGTTCAGGCGGTGACAGCGCTGCCCAAGCCCGGCTAGAGGCCCCACCCCCGACTGAGGAGTTGGTGGCCTATTTTACCGGCCCTGTAACAGTGGCCACCGATGGCTATGCCCGCGCGACATTTGATATGCCGTCCTTTAACGGCACTGTGCGGGTGATGGCGGTGGTCTGGTCCAAACGCGGTGTTGGCCAAGCACAAGCCGATGTGTTGGTGCGTGACCCGGTTGTTGTCACCGCCTCGGTGCCGCGCTTCATGGCACCGGGCGACGAAAGCCGGGTTTTGCTGGAAATTGTCCATGCCACAGGGCCAGCTGGCCGCATGGGCCTTGATGTAACCGCGAATGGTGTGACGCTGGGTCCGGTGCCATCCGGCTTTGATCTGGCCGATCAAGGCAAGGCCGTGTTTTCCATCCCCCTGACGGCGGGTGCTGAAGGCGTGCAAAGCGTGGCAATCGCGCTGACCACCCCCGAAGGCAAGCAATTGACCA
>CBDTUV010000420.1:0-1696 GCA_965363575.1 uncultured Pseudorhodobacter sp.
CGCGCCACCTTGTTCACCGATTTCACCTTTGCGGTTTGGGATGGGCCGGATTTGGTGCCGTTTACCAAGGCCTATTCCGGCCTGACCGATGCGGAATTTCGCCAAATCACCGATTGGGTCAAGAAAAACACACGAGAACGCTTTGGCCCGGTGCGGTCTGTGCCTGCCGAATTGGTCTTTGAAATTGCCTTTGAAGGTATCGCGGAAAGCCCGCGCCATAAATCCGGTATCGCCTTGCGGTTTCCGCGCATGCTGCGCTGGCGCCACGACAAGCCGGTGGCCGAGATTGGCACTTTGGCCGAATTGCGCGCGCTTTTGTAAGGCAATCATCGGCAAGCAGGGTTGCGGATGGGGGGGCGGCGACCCTAGATAGGGGTAAGCAATTTGAATGAGGTTTTCCGATGACTCTGTCCCAGCGCCGCCCTGTGTTTGATGCCAATTCTGCCGGATCGGGGGCGTTCGGCAAGCTGCCCGATTGGGATTTAACCGACCTTTACCCCAGCCCCGACGCCCCAGAATTTGCCCGCGATATGGCATGGCTGGACAAGGCCTGCGCCGATTTTGCCGCCCAGTATGAAGGCAAGCTGGCCAACCTTGATGCAGCGGCCATGCTGGCCTGCGTGCTGGCCTATGAGGCGATTGATGTAACCGCCGGGCGCATCATGTCCTATGCGGGCCTGCGGTATTACCAAAACACGATGGACAGTGACCGCGCCAAGTTTATGGCCGATGCGCAGGACCGGATCACCAATTTCACCACGCCTTTGGTGTTTTACACGCTGGAGTTCAACCGGCTGGACGAGGCGCATTTGACCAAGCTTTTGGCCGCCAATGCCGATCTGGCACGCTACAAGCCGGTGTTTGACCGTCTGCGCGCCATGCGCCCGCACCAACTGTCGGATGAGTTGGAAAAGTTCCTGCACGACCAATCCACCGTCGGGGCCGCCGCGTGGAACCGTTTGTTCGATGAAACCATGGCAGGCCTGATGTTCGATGTGGCGGGCGAGGAAGAGGCGTTGAACCTTGAGGCCACGCTGAACCTGTTGACCGACACCGACCGCGACAAGCGCGAGGCTGCGGCCCGTGCAATGGCCGTGGTATTTGACAAGAATATCAAGCTGTTCGCCCGCGTTCATAACACGCTGGCCAAGGAAAAAGAGGTTGAAGATCGTTGGCGCAAAATGCCAACCCCGCAAACCGGACGCCACCTTGCCAACCATGTGGAGCCTGAGGTGGTTGAAGCGCTGCGCAATGCGGTTGTGGCGGCCTACCCCAAACTCTCGCACCGCTATTACGCGCTGAAAGCCAAGTGGATGGGGCTTGAAAGCTTGCAAGTCTGGGACCGCAATGCGCCCTTGCCGCAAGAGGCCCCGCGCCTTGTGAATTGGGACGACGCCCGCAAAACCGTGACCGAGGCTTACGCCGCCTTCAGCCCCAAAATGGCCGAGTTGGCAGAGCCGTTTTTCACCAAGGGTTGGATTGATGCAGGCGTAAAGCCGGGCAAAGCGCCGGGGGCATTCGCACACCCGACCGTCACGACCGTACACCCCTATGTCATGCTGAACTATATGGGAAAACCCCGTGATGTCATGACCTTGGCGCATGAACTTGGCCACGGCGTGCATCAGGTTCTGGCGGCAGATCAGGGGGAGCTGTTGTCCTCTACCCCCTTGACGTTGGCCGAAACCGCAAGCGT
>CBDTUV010000421.1:0-1672 GCA_965363575.1 uncultured Pseudorhodobacter sp.
ACCAATCCACCACACTCGCCAACCCCAAGGACAAATGCGGGTTGGTGATGCCCCGCAACGGATCGGGGGCTGCGGTTGGGGCTGCCTGTTCAGGCGGCCTTGTGGCACCCTCGGTCACGGACGGCGCAGCGGCAACTGCCACCATCGGTGTCACATCAGGCGTCACCACCGCCTTGGCGGCCGCACTTGCCAGCGCCTCAATTCGGGCGGCATCCGTTGCGCGGTATTCAGTCACCGCCTCCCAAGCGATACGCTGAAAGGCTGCCGCTTGCGCATCGGTGATCACCCCTGCCCGGCTGATCCATGACCGCGTCAATTTCGCAGGCAAGCCTTTGGGGTCTTTGCCATTGATCACCGCCATATGGACCAGCGCTAGGAAATACAACGCCCGGTCGTCAGGGTGGGTATCATCGTCAAACAGCTGCGCGATGCGGTCAATCCCCGGCACCTCACCCGCCGCAATCGCATCGGCCAGCCGCCCCATCGCTTGCCCTGCCGGGACCAATCGAACCAACGGTGCGCCCGCAGGCCGGGTGGCATTGGCGGTGACGGTCGCAGATTCCCACAGCGGCAATTCCGCGCTCAGCCGGTCCCGCCACGGCATGCTTGCGCCCGGATCACCTGCAATCTCCATCCCCGGACCGCTTTTCAGGCTGGGCCAGGTTTCATAGATATAGACTTGGGTATCCACCCGCGCCTCCCACGCCAACCCGGCGAATTTGGCGACATAGCCAGCGGTATCGTTCCACCCTACTTGGGCTGCAATCGGTGTGGCCTCAGTCAAAACCAACACTTTGGTGTCGCCTTTCGGCAAAATAACGCGGGCATCCCCACGCTCGCCGTCGCTGCTGTTGTCCCAGCTATAACGCAAGGGCGCGCCATTGATCACTTGGGCTGCCACCGAAACCGCAGCACCTTGGCGGCCCAAACCCGCCTCGATCATCGGGGGCAAGGACGGGCCAACAAGGCTGTGGCCGACAAACAAGATATCCGTCAACAGCGCCAAAAGCGACATGGGCACCCTTTCCTTGATCCGACCTTAAACACGAAAGCTACTGCGCGATCCCGGTCAAAGCATAGCCCGAGACGGTATTCCAAACCAGTCTTTGCAACGGTTCTACCGCCAATTCGGGCAAGGCGGTCGCAGGTTCCCCATCGGCGCGGATCAACTGGTGCGGCAAGCCTTGCGGGCTGCGCTGATACAGCGTGGCGAAATGGGTCAGGGCAATAATATACGCCCCCAGATCATTCAGGTGAATCGTGTCCACACCCCCCGCCGCATCCCGCGAAAACAGCGCCTCGCGGGTGGTCAGTCCGGGGATCTGGCCTGTCTCAATCGCGCGCACGGCGGCGGCGAGAACCTGCCCGCCGGGGATCAGGTAAATCGTGCCCACCCCGTCTTGCGCCATTGCCACGCGCATCAACTGGTCTTGCCATGCGCGGGTCAAATCGGTGTCAATCCGGGTCAACCACCCCTCGGCATCGTCCAGACGGTGCCATGTTTCATACAAATACACCCGCACCTCCGGGTTGCCCGCCCGCGCCGCCCGCGCCCAATGGGCAAGGGCCGCCCCGCTGTCATGGTAGCGAATGGCGTCCTTGATTTCGACCATTTCGGTCAGCACAACGGCGTCATATCGGCCCGAGGCCATCGCCTGATCGGCGGGCACAT
>CBDTUV010000422.1:0-1671 GCA_965363575.1 uncultured Pseudorhodobacter sp.
AAATCGCGCGCGCCTTCGGGGCTGCTTGCTGTAATGATCGGCGTTTGGAATTCGTTGAACCCTTGGTCCCACATCCGGTTGCGGATGGAGCGCACCACGTTGGACCGCAGCATCATATTGGCATGCAACTTGTCGCGGCGCAGATCAAGGAAGCGGTAGGTCAGGCGGGTTTCCTCGGGGTAATCCACCTCGCCAAACACCGGCATCGGCAATTCCTCCGACGCGCCCAGCACTTCCATCGACTGCGCATAAATCTCAATCTCACCCGTTGGCAGCTTGGGGTTCACAAGGCTTGCATCGCGCGCTTTGACCTTGCCATCAATCCGAATAACCCACTCGGCCCGTACCTTTTCAAGATCCTTGAACGCCGGGCTGTCGCTGTCGGCCAGCACTTGGGTGATGCCGTAATGATCGCGCAAATCAATGAACAACACGCCGCCATGGTCGCGGACCCGATGCACCCAGCCTGACAGGCGGATGTCTTGGCCAACATTGCTGGCATTCAGTTGGGCGCAAGTGTGGCTGCGATAGGCGTGCATCAGCATCCCCTTTCAAAGGGCTTATTTTCCAGTCTTGCTGATACACATCGCCGGGGCGGTGAAGTCAAGCCCAAGAGGGGCTGCCGCCCGCAGGGGCATCGAGCCCCTTTGGGCGGCTTTGGCACGCGATGCGAGTTCGGGCCTCGTGATACCTGCGCGGGTGGCTTGGCGATGCGGGCGGGATTTAGGTATTTTTGCCAAGATGAAAGGGGTAGGCTTGGCCCGTGCGGATGACGTTCGAATTATTTGAGGGGGTAGGATGCTCTATCTGTTTATCAAAGCGGCGCTTTCGGGGGTTTTGATTGCGGCGGCGTCCGAGGTGGCGCGGCGGCATGCGGGAATTGGTGCGCTGATCGCATCCTTGCCGTTGATATCGGTCTTGGGCATGATCTGGCTGTGGCGTGACACGCACGACACGGCACGGCTTGCCGATCATGCGGCGGCGACCTTGTGGTATGTTCTGCCCTCGTTGCCGATGTTTGTGCTTATTCCGGTAATGCTGCGCGCAGGGGCCGGGTTTTGGCCAGCGCTTTTGGTCGGTTGTGCCCTGACGGTTTTGCTTTACCTGATCACCATCTGGGTGATGGGCCGCAGCTGACCCCCAGATGCCCCTTGCACGTTGCCTCTTGCACCCCCGCCCATGCCCGTTATAACCCACAAAATTTTGTGCAGCTTGGGGGCTTACGATGCCAAAAAGAACCGACATCAAATCTATCATGATTATCGGTGCGGGGCCCATCGTGATTGGCCAAGCCTGCGAATTTGACTACTCCGGCGCGCAAGCCTGCAAGGCACTGCGCGAAGAAGGCTACCGCGTGATCCTCGTCAACTCGAACCCTGCGACGATCATGACCGATCCGGGGCTGGCCGATGCGACATATATTGAGCCGATCACCCCCGAAGTCGTCGCCAAAATCATCGAAAAAGAGCGTCCCGATGCGCTGCTGCCCACCATGGGCGGGCAAACCGGTTTGAATACCGCGCTGGCACTGGCCGATATGGGCGTGTTGGAAAAGTACAATGTTGAGCTGATCGGCGCCAAGCGTGAAGCCATTGAAATGGCAGAAGATCGTAAATTGTTCCGTGAGGCGATGGACCGCATTGGTTTGGAAAACCCCAAGGCGACGATCAT
>CBDTUV010000423.1:0-1652 GCA_965363575.1 uncultured Pseudorhodobacter sp.
CAGCTTTAACACCACCAACAGCGCAGCCACGATCACCGAGGCCGCACCCGCCGATAGATTAAGCCGTGTCGCATCTGGAAGGGACATCTCTCACCTTTCTTGAACCGCCAATCGCCGCGCCAGACTCTAGTGCCTAGTCAAAGCTCTCATCCGGGTCCACGCCCCATAGCGCGGACTTTTGCGCCCAGCCCTTTTCATCGGCAATGCTGATGCGGCACCACTCTGTGCGGCATTCCAACACCCGCGCAATTACCCCAGCCTCGGCCCGTAAAACCACGGTGCCTTCAGGCAACGGCGTGGCCCGCAAATCCAACATATCAGTTGTTACCAACGCGGTCCGCGCGCCCGACAGCAAGGAATAATGCACCCAACCGCCCGCACCCTCGGCATCCTCGATCCGCCGCCAATTCTCATACTCGGCGGTAATCCGCAGCGGCATCCCCGCCCGGCTGAACACCCAGTCAATCCGATGCGTCAACCCCGGCCCGCGCCGCGCGTTCCCCTCATTGGTCTTCAGCGACACATAGCGCGGCAAGGGCAGATTGGTCACCTCACCCCGCACCACAGCCGCTGCCGTTTCCTGCGCCAACGCCCCGTTCGCGCCAAAGGCCAACAAACCCATCACCAGTATCACTGAAACCCGCATAACCTGTCCGCCCGTCCTGCCCAGCCCACCGCAAACTGCAATGACCCGTCTTTGTTGCCCATCAATTGCGCGCCGGGGCTTGTACCTCGCCCCGCTTCCCGTCACCTTGCCACTAACGAACCTGATTTGAAAGTGAATCGAGGATATTCATGCCTGCACCTCGCCTAAGTGTTGTTGTGACGCGACGCCTGCCCGAATCCGTTGAAACCCGGATGAAAGAGCTGTTCAACGTCGAGCTTCGCGACCCCGATACCCGAATGACCCGCGATGAACTGGCCGAGGCCATGCGCCGCGCAGATGTTCTGGTCCCCTGCGTCACCGATCAGATTGATGCAAATCTGCTGGCCGCCGCCGGCGACAAGCTGAAACTTATCGCCAACTACGGCGCAGGCGTTGACCATATCGACGTGGCAAGTGCCCGCCAACGCGGCATCCTCGTGTCCAACACGCCGGGCGTGGTGACCGAAGATACCGCTGATATGACCCTCGCCCTCATCCTGTCCGTCACCCGTAAAATTCCGCAAGGGCTGGCCGAAATGCAGGCGGGCAAGTGGCAAGGCTGGGCGCCCATGGCCCATTTGGGCGGGCGCATCGGTGGCCGCCGTCTGGGCATTTTGGGCATGGGCCGCATTGGCCAAGCCGTCGCCCGCCGCGCCGCCGCCTTTGGCATGCAAATCCACTACCACAACCGCAAACGCCTGCGCCCCGAACAAGAGGCTGAATTTGACGCGACCTATTGGGAAAGCCTCGACCAGATGGTCAGCCGGATGGATATCATCTCGATCAACTGCCCGCACACGCCGTCCACTTTCCATTTGATGAACGCGCGCCGCCTGAAACTCCTGAAACCCAGCGCCGTGATCGTGAACACCTCGCGCGGCGAGGTTATCGACGAAAACGCCCTGACCCGTGGCCTGCGCGCAGGCGAAATCGCAGGGGCGGGCCTTGACGTTTTTGAGCACGGCCATGAAGTAAACCCCCGCCTGCGCGAACTGCCCAACGTGGT
>CBDTUV010000424.1:0-1649 GCA_965363575.1 uncultured Pseudorhodobacter sp.
ATTGACCATCGCCATAAAAGTATTCAGATCATCCGGCGCCCCCCATGGCACGCCCATGCACAGCTGCAGCAACACCGGGTCAGGGATAATCCCTTCCTTTGCCAGCTCCTTGGCCAACCACAAATGGCCGGTATCAAAGGCCTCAATCTCAATCCGCACCCCACTTGCCACCATCCGACGCGCCATATCGCGCAGCATACCGGGGGTGTTGACCATCACATAATCGGCCTCGTTAAAGTTCATCGTGCCGCAATCAAGCGTACAAATCTCGGGCCGGCATTCGACCACATGCGCCACGCGCTCCTCAGCCCCCGCCATGTCGGACGTGCCCGCCATTTGGCCCATCTTTTCCGTGCCATCAAACATCAAATCGCCGCCCATCCCGGCGGTCAGGTTCAACACCACGTCGGTATCGCTGTCGCGGATGCGCTCGGTCACTTCGCGGTACAGCTTGGGATCGCGGCTGGGTTTGCCGGAGTCCGGGTCGCGCACATGGCAATGCACCACTGCCGCCCCGGCCTTTGCCGCCGCAATCGCGCTCTCTGCGATTTGCTGAGGCGAGCGTGGAACATGCGGGCTGCGGTCTTGACTGCCGCCCGATCCGGTCACGGCACAGGTGATGAAAACGTCGCGGTTCATTTGCAATGGCATCATGTCACTCCCTTTTGCGGACAGCTTAACGGGCTTGGCAAAGCCTGTTTAGCAATTTACGAAGGATACATGGCAAAACCCGCAACTATTTTCACCCCCTCCACCGATCCCCTCACCCTAGCGGTGCTGGTCCTGCCGCAAGCCTCGATCCTTGAGGTGGCAAGCACCTTGGACCCCATGCGCTCAGCCAACCGCCACCTCGGCACGCAGGCTTACCGCTGGCGCATCCTAACCCCCGATGGCGCGCCCGTGCCGCTGACCTGCGGGATAGAGCTTCCCTCCGCAGGCACGCTGGACCAAGCGGCAGGGGCCGATGCGCTGGTGGTCATCGCAGGGTTCAGACAGGCCGAGGTCGCGACCCGCCCGCTGATCGCCGCCCTGCGCCGTGTGGCCCCGCGTTTTGCAGCCATCGGTGCGATTGATGCAGGCCCATGGGTGCTGGCCCGCGCAGGCCTGCTCAACGGTTACCGCGCCACTGTGCATTGGGAAGATTTTGAGGATCTGGCCACAGCCCACCCCGAAATTGACGTGGTGCCAAACCGCTTTGTCATCGACCGCAACCGCTTTACCGCAGGCGGTGCGGCCCCCGCCGCTGATCTGATGCTGCACCTGATTGCCCAACGCCACGGGGCCGCCCTCGCCCACCAAGTCGCCGCCAGCTTTATCACCACCCCGCGCGATGGATCAGATCCGCAAACCCAAACCAACCGCCCCCGCATGGACCCCCGCATCGCCCATGCCGTCGCGCGCATGGAAGAGCGGCTCGACAGCCCCGAGCCCATAGCCGCCCTCGCCCGCAACCTTGGCCTGTCGCCGCGCCGCTTGGAAACCCTGTTCCGCGCCACCCTGAACCAAAGCCCCGCCGCCTATGCCCTCACCCTACGCCTCGCAAGCGCGCGGCGAATGATCACCGACACGCATCACCCCTTGGCAGAAATCGCCCTGCGCACCGGATTTTCCAGCCAATCCACTCTCAGCCGCGCTTTCCAACGCGCCTT
>CBDTUV010000425.1:0-1648 GCA_965363575.1 uncultured Pseudorhodobacter sp.
TCGGAACTGGTGTTTTTGCACGCTTTTCTGATTTCCCATCTGCGCAAACGCCGTTTTCCCGACCATGCGCCGTTGTTGTTTCGCAAGCTGTGGGTCGAGCAAGCGCCCTATTTGTTGAAAACGTTAAGCACGCGCTGGCTGATTTCGGCTGTGATTACCTTTGGCGAGCATGGGGCGACGCCGTCTGAGCAGGCCTTGGGGCGCGAAATGGGCATGCTGTTTTCGATGATGAAACTGTATGAGTTTGAGCGTTTGCATTCTGGCAAAGCCCCGCATGAGGCCTTTGGGTTGCGCCGCGTGGATGCGGCCTTGCCGATGGAGATGACACCGTTTTCGCTGGCAACCGGGGGGCTTGATATCAACCTTTTGGCGCCAGTGTGGCAGCGCGCGATGGATGAGCAGGTGATGGGCGATTTGGCCTGTTTGTTGCTGGACAGATTGAACAATGACCCCGGCGGCTTGTTCCGCAGGATCGGTGAGATGCGAGACAAAAAGCGCGCACGGATAGCCGCACGCAAAGCATGAAGATTTGGAAGGGCAAAACATGACACAGATGAGAGCATTTTTGGTGACAACGGCCAAGAACGAAGCACCCTATTTCCTGGAATGGGTCGCGCATCATCTTGAGATTGGCTTTACAGATATCGTTATTTTTCAGAACGATAGCGATGATCTGACGCATGAGATGCTGTCAACGCTGCGCAGCATTGGCGCGATCCAATATTTCTATAACCGGGCCGGGGCTGGCCGCCACCAAGTGCGCGCCTACGAGCGGGGCGGCAACGTGCCGGCATATGCCGAGTGTGATTGGGCTATGGCGCTGGATATGGACGAGTTTTTGGTGGTCAAGACCGGCGATGGCACGCTGACTGACCTGATGAAGGCCTTGCCCGAAAGCGATTGCATCCATCTGAACTGGCGGCTTTTTGGCAATTCGGGCTATGAGACGCTGACCGATCAGCTGGTGACCGAACGCTTTACCATGGCGAGTTATCAACTCGGTCGGCCCGACCATTACGGAGCCTATAAGTGTATGTTCCGCCCGTCTATGTTCAAGCGCCCCGGCATCCACCGCCCCTATGGCCCCGATACAGACCCTGAAACCGTGCGCTTTACCAATGGTAGTGGGCTGGCTGCGGGTGAGTATTTGCTGAAAAACTATAACTCGACAGATCCGAAGGGCTGCAAGCTGGCGCAAATCAACCATTACATCGTGCGCGATCTGGCGAGTTTTATGTTGAAATCAGCGCGGGGTTCGGCGCATCAGGCCAATCGACCGATCGGGCAGCGCTATTGGGCCATGCGAAACACCAATTTTGAGATTGATGACAGTATGCAGCCCTATCTGGCCCGCGTGAAGGCACGGATGGAGGCCTTGAATGAGGCGTCGGGCGGTCGGTTGATGGACTTGCGGGGACGCGCAATTTTCCGCCACATGGCGCGGTATTACACCATGCTCGAAGAGGCGCCGATGCGGGACTTCCGCACCTTTTGCAAGGACAACCCGAATGCTGTTGATCATCGCAAAGTCAAGGCGGAAAGGGCCAAGGTCAAGAAGCCTGCGACAAAAGCGGCTGCGGTTAAGAAGCTTGTTGTTGAGGCACCAGAGGTCAAAACCACAAAGGTAAAATCCACAGATGTCAAACCC
>CBDTUV010000426.1:0-1646 GCA_965363575.1 uncultured Pseudorhodobacter sp.
GGGGACACGGCGGTCACACCCGCAGATGCATCCATCGCAAACACCCGACCGCCTGCCACAATGGGGGCAGCCGTGATCCGGTTCTTACGGCTGTTGCCACTGCCAATCGCAACCGACCATACCCGCACAGGGGCAGCCGAAAGGGTGGCATTGGGCATCAAGTGCTGGGCGTTATCGGCGCGGTGGGTCCAATCAGCATTGGTCCGCGCGGCAGGTAGGCTGATCGGAACCGCTTGGTTTTCGATCAGGCCAAAGCTGTCGGTCGGCGCAGGGGCCCCTTCGGTTGGAACAGAGGCGTCCAAGGGTGCGCGGGCATTGAACCGCTCGCCTTGCAAGATCAGTTCCTTTTCGCAACCTGCCAGCAGGAAAAGCCCTGCCAAAAGGCAAAGGGATTGGGCCGATTTGGTCCGCGTGTTAGAAAAAGAGGTCATGTGTTGTCTGCCCTTTGTCCAGCGCCGGTTACGCCGCATTTCCGTGTATGTTCTCTCTCACGCGCCTTCAAAGCAAGCCCCGATTGCGGGGCAAGACCCTAAGGGCGTCGCGAAATCTTAGCCTTTTTCCGTCTTGCCACCCAAAGCCTGGATCATTTGGTCGGCACGTTGGCGCAAACCCGTGGGGGCCTCTTGGTCAGTGGACAAGGCACGCAGCTGTGTGATTGCGGCTTCTGTCTCGCCCGCCTCAACCGAAAGATAGGCCATTTGCTCTAGCGCCAGTGTGCGGAACGGGCGGCCCGGAATGGCCAACGGGTCCAAGGCTGCACGGCGCGCGGCAATATCCATATCGCTGCTTGCCACAATCACGCGGCGCAGCACGGCCAAGTCGCGGTAAACCTGCGGTACGGCTGCGTCATTTGCCACCGCGTCCAATGCGGCCAGCGTGCCTGCCTTGTCGCCCACCGGGTCCGATGCCAGCAACAAGCGCTGAATGGCAAGCCGGTCCGGGTTTCCATCGGCGGCTGCCGCATCGGCCAAGGCTGCGCGCCGCGCCTCAACGCTGTCTTGATCCAGCGCGCTCAGCACGCTGTCGCCAAACGCTTTGGCCTCCGCCTCGTGGCTCGCCTTTTGCCATTCGGTATAGGCGGCCCCCCCAACGATGCCCAGCACCAGCAAAATCGCGATCCAGCCATATTTACGAAACGTCGCAAACAAGCGGTCGCGGCGGACCTCTTCGGTGACCTCTTCGATGAAGCTTTCTGAGTTGCTCACGCCTGTCTCCAATTCTTTGGCACTGTCTTACACGCAAGGCCAAGGGCTTGCCAAGCCCTGCCCCGCCCGTTGGTCATGGAAGGGCGCGGGTTGCGGCACTTTTTCTGCAAAGCGCACAGGGTTTGTCCACAAATTCACCAGTTCTGGGGCTGCCGCCATGCTGGGCCTGCCCAGGTTTACCTTGCGGCGCCACAGGTTGCAGAGCCTTGGCAAAAAGTTTAATCTGAGCCTGTTGGTTTAACGTATAAAACCCATTGGCGACCCCTAGCCCAATCTGGCGGCCCGCCGGGCGGCACTTGGCATCCTATCAAAAAGGCCGCAATACATGCGCATTTTCCCGATCATTACTGCCGCGATTGTATCCGTGGCTTTGTTTCTCTTGGTATTTCAGCGCGAAAAACTGTTGGCCTTTGCCTCGGGGGAAACCCCTACTGCCGCCGC
>CBDTUV010000427.1:0-1626 GCA_965363575.1 uncultured Pseudorhodobacter sp.
GGGATGCCGTATTTCAGCATCGCCATCCGGTCGATCCCCATGCCAAAGGCAAAGCCTTGCCACACGTCCGGGTCAACGCCGGCTGAGCGCAGCACATGCGGATGCACCATGCCCGACCCCAGCACTTCCATCCAGCCGTCACCCTCGCCAATACGCAACTGGCCATCGACCCATGAACACTGAATATCCACCTCGGCAGATGGTTCGGTAAAGGGGAAATGGCTGGCGCGGAATCGGGTTTTCACGGGCTTGCCGAAAAACGCGCTGAAAAATTCCTCCAGCACCCATTTCAGATTGGCCATCGAGATATCCTTGCCAATCACCAAACCTTCGACCTGATGGAACATCGGTGAATGGGTTTGGTCCATATCCATCCGGTACACACGGCCAGGGCAGATAATCCGAATAGGCGCGCCCTGCTCCATCATCGCACGGATTTGCACGGGGCTGGTATGGGTGCGCAACACATGCGGCGGGCGGTCGTCCCCCTCAGCGCGGTTCATGAAAAACGTGTCATGTTCCTGCCGCGCGGGGTGTTCAGGCGGAATGTTCAGCGCGTCAAAGTTATACCAATCGCTTTCCACCTGCGGCCCTTCGGCCACGGCAAACCCCATATCGGCAAAAATCGCGGTCAGCTCTTCGGTTACTTGTGACACCGGATGAATGGTCCCTGCCGCCCGTGGCCGCCCCGGCAACGTCACATCCAACCATTCCGACCGCAACCGCGCATCCAGCGCCGCATCGCCCATCACCGCCTTTTTCGCCCGCAAGGCTGCGTCAATCTCATCCTTCAGCGCGTTCAGCGCCGCGCCGAATGTGCTGCGCTCCTCGGGCGTCATCTTGCCCAATTCCCGCATTTTCAGGCTAATCTCGCCCTTTTTGCCAAGGGCTGCCAGCCGCACCTCTTCCAGCGCGCCCTCATCCCCCGCATCCGCCACGGCGGTCAGGTATTTTGCCTTCAGGTCTTCAAGCACAGGTAGGGGCGCGGTCATGGTATGGCCTTTCGGAATTTTGTGCCTTGCTGCTATCGGGGAGGGGGTAAAAATGCAAGTGGCCTGTCAGACGCAGTTTTAGCGACCATTGGCTGTTTTGGGTGTTTTTTTACGCCACGAAAACCGCTAGCTTAACCACAGCGGCGGGGGCCTCTGGATGCGAATCTTTCGCGGAAACTGGACCATTGATGCTTAGAACCCTGTCCGTCCTGCTGTCTTGCCTTATGCTCATGGCCTGCGGCGAAAGCGTCACCCCCAACACCAAATCGCGCATCCTGCTGCTTGGGGATTCGATGATGGCCTCTAACGGCGTTGGTCGCGGCACCGTGGCCCATGGGATAGAGGCGGCCTTGGGCGAAGAGGTGATCGACCGTTCAGTCTCGGCGGCGCGCTATTTCTATATTCTGCCCATTTCAGGGGCGGCAGGCCTACGACTTGATGCGCAATATCGGCCCGGCCCTTGGGAATGGGTGGTGCTGAACGGCGGCGGCAATGACCTGCTGTTTGGCTGTGGCTGCGGGCGGTGCCGCGGGCAGTTGAACCGCCTTGTCACCCCTGATGGCAAATCGGGCGCGATCCCCGCCTTTGTCGCCAAAATCCGCGCGTCTGGGGCGCGGGTGATCTATGTGGGCTA
>CBDTUV010000428.1:0-1532 GCA_965363575.1 uncultured Pseudorhodobacter sp.
CAACAACGACTTTCTGGATCTGTCAGCCCATTACAACAGCATAAACCAACTGCGCGACGATTTCGCCGATGACGGCATCCTGAACCAGTCGATCGGTGACTATACTGGCCTGACAGCGCTTGGCGGCACAATTACCCTGACCGGGGCATCCCGCACCGGCCTGACCTTTGACAACCTTAACGTCGCTTGCTTTACCGCAGGCACGCTGATCGACACCGCCACAGGCCCAATGCCGATTGAAGATCTGACCCCCGGCACCATGATCTTGACCATGGACAACGGCCCGCAACCCTTGCGGGGGGTGCTCACCCGCAGCGTTCCGGGTGATGGTCGTTTTGCCCCGATCTTGTTTCGCGCAGGCGCGTTGGGCAATACCCGCGACATGCGCACTTCACCTGCGCATCGCATGATGCTTTGCGATTGGCGGGCCGAGCTGTTGTTTGGCGAGGCCGAGGTGCTGGTCAGCGCCCGCGCCTTGCAAAACGACCGCACAATCACCCGCGCGCCCTGCGATCAGATCACCTATTACCATTTGCTGCTGAACCAGCATGAAATTGTCTTTGCCGAAGGTATCGCCACCGAAAGCTATCAGCGCGGCACCTATGACACCGACTGTCTGGTCGAAGCAGAGCTAGACGCCTTGTTCCCCGACCTTGCGTCGCAATCCAGCCCCAGCGCCCGCCCGTCCTTACGCCGCTATGAGGCGGCAGCTTTGCTGGCAATGGCGTAGACGCCATCAAACCCGCAATTCAACTGCCTGCGTACAGGCCTGTGTACGCACTAATATTTAGTTAACAAAAAGCGTGATATCGTTTTGGATCAATAGGTTAAAAAAGTGTCCGCGCGCGATTCCGCACCCTATTCCGGCACCAAAACCGGCCCCGACGCGGCAAAAGACAGCATGACCTGATCCCCGATCTTCAAGGGGTCGGTCACATCATCCAGCACCGCAAAAAGGCTGCCAAACTCGGCCTCAACCGTATATTCCATCCGGCTGCCCACATAGGTCGCCTTGGCGATTTTGGCGGGCATCCCCTGCCCCTCGGCCCCAATTCTGACCCGGCTGGGCCGCACCGCAACCCTTGCTTTTCCAGGCTTCAATCCGCGCGAAACCAAGGAATGGCGAAACGACCCAATCCCGATTTCGGCCATATCACCCGTGACGGACAAAATCTCACAAGGGATCAAATTGGCCTCACCGATAAAGTCCGCCACAAAGGCACTGGCCGGCGCTTCATACAAATCGCGTGGCGTGCCTTTCTGGGCGATGCCAGCGTTTCTCATCACCACAATCTCATCCGAAACCGCCAGCGCCTCTTCTTGATCATGGGTCACATAAACCACCGTCAGCCCCAGATTCTGCTGGATCTCACGGATCTCCTCGCGCACCTGCCGGCGCAATTTCGCATCCAAATTCGACAAAGGTTCATCAAACAACAAAACCTGCGGTTCCAAAACCAACGCCCGCGCCACCGCCACCCTTTGCTGCTGCCCGCCCGAAAGCTCGCTTGGCAAGCGGTCGCCATAACCGG
>CBDTUV010000429.1:0-1532 GCA_965363575.1 uncultured Pseudorhodobacter sp.
ACATCTATGTCGATACCCGCACGGTCGATGTGCATATCGGCCGCCTGCGCAAAGCCTTGTGCCAACATGGCGGCGCGGATTTGCTGCGCACCGTGCGCGGCGCAGGCTATGCGCTGGGCTAACCACTTCTGCGAACCCCCTCTTGACCCCGCGCCCCTAATCCCCGACATCATGTGGGGACCAATATAGGAGAGCGGTATGGCAAACCTCGACATCACAGCATCCGATTTTTTCCAAACCCGCCGCTCGGTGCCTGCCAAAATGCTGGGCCTGCCCGTGCCTGACCGCGCGGGCCTTATGCCACTGCTGACCGCCGCCGCCCGCGTGCCAGATCATGGCAAGCTGGAACCCTGGCGGTTTTTGGTGCTGGAACGTGGTGCCATGGCGCGCTTGGCCACCCTTGCCCAAACCCGCGCGGCAGAACTGGGTTTTGACGCCGAGAAAACCGGCAAAGGGTCTGCACAGTTTGAGGGTGGCAACCTTGCCGTTGTCGTGATTTCCAGCCCCAAACAATCTGACAAAATCCCCGTGGCCGAACAAATCCTCTCGGCAGGGGCCGTCTGCGTCACCTTGCTGAACGCCAGTTTGGCGGCAGGCTGGGGCGCGAACTGGCTGTCGGGCTGGCCGTCGCATGACCGTGACTTTACCACGGCAGGCTTTGGCCTTGCCACCCATGAAACCGTGGCCGGCATCATCCACATCGGCACCCCGCTCAACACCCCGCCAGAACGCCCCCGCCCTAACCTTGCCACTTTGGTCGAATGGGTGGCCCAATGATTTTAAAGGTGGTGCTGTGATTTTTGCTGATTTCCAAAAAGCCTTGGCCCAACTGGCCGACCCTCGCTTTCGTCGTGTCATGCTCTGGGGCGTGGGCCTTACGCTCGCCCTGCTGATCGGCGTTTACGCAGGCTTTCTGTGGGCGATCCAAGCCTTTGTGCCTGACAGCATCACCATCCCTTTCGTCGGCCCGGTCGCAGGCCTCGACACCCTTCTCAGCTGGGGGTCCGCGTTCTTGATGATCGTGCTGTCGGTGTTTTTGATGATGCCCGTCGCCTCGGCCTTCACCTCGCTTTTCCTCGATGATGTCGCCCAAGCGGTGGAAGATCGCCATTATCCCGGTCTGGGCACGGCCCAAAAGCAAAGCTTTGCCGATGCCGCCATTGAAACGCTGAACTTTTTTGCCCTGCTGGTCACGGTAAACGTGCTGGCACTGGTGCTTTATCCCTTTGCCGGGCCGTTCATTCCGGTGGTGTTCTGGGCGGTCAACGGGCTGCTTCTGGGGCGCGAATACTTCACGCTGGTCGCGTCCCGCCGTTTGGGCCGACAGGCGGCGCGCGCCTTGCGCAAACGCCATTGGTTGACCGTTTGGTGGGCCGGCGGGCTGATGGCCGCGCCCTTGTCGATCCCCTTCGTCAACCTGCTGATCCCGGTTTTGGGGGCCGCGACCTTTACCCATCTGTTCCACCGCCTGAACGCGGTGGACCAAAATCGCTAATCAGTTCAGCGTGGTCGCAGGTGGCATCCGCCCCATA
>CBDTUV010000430.1:0-1527 GCA_965363575.1 uncultured Pseudorhodobacter sp.
TACGGTGCGCTTGGCTTTGCGCCCGGTGCGGCGGTGGGGGCTGCCGTGGCGGCACCGGACGCGCGGGTGTTTTGTTTGATTGGGGATGGGGGCTTGCAGTTTTCGCCGGCTGAATTGCGGGTGGCGGTCGATGAAGGGTTGGACGTGACCTATCTGGTTTGGAACAACGCAGGGTACGGCGAGATTGCGGCGGCGATGCGGGCGGCCAATACCGAGGTTATTGGCTGTACGCCGTCGCCCTTGGGACTGGAGGCGTTCGCGGCGGCGTGTGGGATGCCGTATATTTGCCTGACGCCCGATCCGCAGGCGGTGGCCGAGGCGGCGGTGCGGCCGGGGCCGCGCTTGGTGGAAATACGGGTGTATTAACGGGGTGGGCCGGGCGCCTGTGCGGCACCCGGCCTGTCGATTTTAGGTTTCAACCGTTAGGTTTCGACAGTTTCGGGCAGGTCGGTTATGGCGATCTGCGGTTGGGTTGGTTTGCCCGGCGCGCGCGCAATCTCTATCCGCCGGGGCTTTAGCGCCTCGGGCATTTCGCGGACCAGTTCGATATGCAGCATGCCGTGTTCATGCACTGCGCCAGTGACGCGCATATGATCGGCCAGCGCAAAGCGGCGGTCAAAGGCGCGGGTGGCGATGCCGCGGTGCAGATAGGTCACGGGTGTGTCACTTTCAGCCCTGCGGGCGGTAATGACCAGCGTTGCCTCTTTCACCTCGACTGACAGTTCATCGGGGGTGAAGCCTGCAACGGCGACGGAAATGCGGTAGGCATTTTCATCTGTCTTTTCAATATTGTAAGGGGGATAGCTGGGTTGGGCCACATCGGTGGTCAAGACCCGGTCCATCATATCGGCAATGCGGTCAAAGCCGACAGTTGCCCGGTACAAGGGGGCGAGATCAAAAGTACGCATATCATCCTCCGTAAAGCGATGCGTGAACGGCCCTCCGCTCAATTGGACAGGCCGATTGGGGTTATGGTCGTTATATCAGGCCCATTGTGGCACCCGATGATTATAATTTGGGGGGGGATCAGGCCGGTTTCAAGGGGCCGTCAAGGCTGTGTGCGGGCTTTGACAAACCGCGCGCCGGTGGAGGATTTATTGTCCCCGCCAACGCCGATGCGGCGGATTTGGGCCAAGGGGGCATCACCTTTGGCCAAGATCACGCCTTTGCCAGAACGCAAGGCGGCCTTTAGGTCAGCGACCAAGGCGGGCAATTGCATGCCGTAAGAAATGGCACCGTCTTTGTCGCGGTGCCCTGACGAGATAACCGATATAATCTTGGCACGACCGTTTGAGAGGTCAAACACCGGAGCGCCAGAAGAGCCATGATCCACATCGCAATCAAAAGCCAAAACGGTGGCGTAGCGGTCTTTGATATTACAGGCGCGCTGCCATGACAGGGTTTCTGCGCGGTTGCGGGCATAGGACACCACGCTGATTTTGCCACCCGAATTCAAGGCCGCACTGGGGGCCGCCACGGCAAAAGGGGCGGCGCGGCCTGCGGGGATGGGTTCGGCCAGTTCCAACA
>CBDTUV010000431.1:0-1510 GCA_965363575.1 uncultured Pseudorhodobacter sp.
CGCTGGTCGAGGCTGGCGAGGCGGCAGGCGTGGCCGTGCTGGTGGGGCATCACCGACGGCACAACCCGTTGATCGTGACGGCCAAAGCGATGATTGAGGCGGGGCGGATTGGGCCTGTGGTGTCGGTGCAAGCGCAATTTTGGCTGTGCAAACCGGATGATTATTTCAACGTGTCATGGCGGCGCGAACCGGGGGCGGGCCCGGTGTTTGTGAACCTGATCCATGATGTCGACCTGCTGCGCCATTTGGTCGGTGAAGTGGTGGCCGTGCAAGCGCGCGTCGCATCTAACCGCGGCCATGCGGTGGAGGATACCTGTGTGGCCACGTTGGAATTTGCGAATGGCGCGCTGGGAACGGTGAATATATCCGACACGATCCCCGCCCCTTGGTCGTGGGAACTGACGAGTGGCGAGAACCCGGCGTATCCGCCGACCGATCAGGCCTGCTACATGATTGGCGGGCGGGATGGCGCGCTGGAATTGCCGCGCTTGCGGCTGTGGCAGCATCAGGGCGCGCGCAGTTGGTGGGAGCCGATCTCGGCCACCTTGGCCCCGCGCGAGCATGGCGACCCGTTGGTCTTGCAGATTGAGCAGTTTGCCCGCGTGATCCGTGGCGAAGAACCGCCATTGGTTTCAGGGCGCGAAGGGATGCGGACGTTGGCGGTGATTGAGGCGATTTTGGCGTCATCCGCGCAAGGTGTGCGGTTGGAATTGGGTTAGGAGGATAGGATGGATTTACCGAAGAATGAGTTTAAGGCGGCCCTGAAGGCGGGAAAACAGCAGATCGGGTTGTGGGTTTCCATTGCCAATGCGGCCTCGGCCGAGGCGGTGGCGACGTGCGGGTTTGATTGGGTGATGGTCGATACCGAGCATACGCCCAATGACCCCGCGCAGGTGCAAGCGATGCTGCAAGCGATTGCGCCCTACCCCACCCATGCTGGTGTGCGGCCCGGTTGGAATGACGCGGTGGAAATCAAGCGGTTGATGGATGTTGGGGCGCAAACGATTTTGGTGCCCTATGTCCAATCGGCGAATGAAGCGCGGGCGGCGGTGGCGGCGGTTTTGTACCCACCACACGGGATGCGCGGCGTGTCTGGCCTGTCGCGGGCCAGTCGATTTGGGGCCATTCCAAACTATACGGCGACGGCGAATGATGAGATTTGCTTGCTGGTGCAGGTGGAAACCAAAGCATCCTTGGACCAGATAGAGGCGATTGCAGCGGTAGAGGGGGTGGATGGGATATTCATTGGCCCTGCCGATTTGGCCGCGTCTTTGGGCTATCCGGGGCAGTTGGGCCACCCGGAGGTGAAGGCCGCGATTTTGGACGCGATCGCGCGGATAAGGGCCACGGGCAAGGCGGCGGGATACCTTGGGTCGGACCCTGCATTTTTGCGTGAAGTGATTGCGGCGGGTTGTACGTTTACGGCTGTGGGGTTGGACATCGGGGTGTTGCTGGCGGGGTGTAAGGCGTTGGTTACGGAGTGGAAGGGGTAAAGGCGCATTGTCCGCTT